>JAXIPH010000110.1:0-9304 GCA_045403035.1 Thermoleophilia bacterium
CGCCGGGCCCACGTTTCTCGGGCCCGGCGTACGCTGACTCAACTACGGGCTTGGGCGGAGCGCTCCCTGCAGCGCGGCCATCGAGCGGGCGAAGAGCAGCCCCATGGCGTCGGCGGCCTCGTCGGGCGTGGCGCGCGGCTCGAGCGCCCGCATCGCGGCCGAGGCCATCGTCACGGCCTGCTGGATCACCTGCCAGCGGTCCACCGAGGCCAGCTGGCCACCGGACTCCGCCTGGACCTCCTCGAACGCCTCGCGCTGGGCGCGCATGAGCTCCTTCAGGCGCTCCTTGAACTCCTCCCCCGCCCCCTCGCCGAAGGCGAAGGGGAACGGGAACTCGTCGCTGTCGCTCACGGTGTGATCGTCCTTCCTCAGGCCTTGGCCTTGGCCTCGGCCTGGCGGGCCTCGAAGTCGCGGGTGAAGGTCTCGATCCCGGCCGCCGTCAGCGGGTGCTGGAGCATCTGGTAGAAGACCTTCGGGGGGATCGTGGCGATGTCGGCGCCCATGCGGGCCGCCTCCACCACGTGCACGGGCGAGCGGATCGAGGCAGCCAGCACCTCGGTGTCGTAGAGGGAGGCCTCGAGCGACTCCACGATCTCGCGCAGGCACTCGACGCCGTTCTGGCCGATGTCGTCGAAGCGCCCCACGAAGGGCGAGACGAAGGCGGCCCCCGACGCCGATGCCAGCAGGGCCTGCGGGGCCGTGAAGCAGAGCGTCATGTTCACGCGGATATCGTCCTCGGCCAGCGTCGCCGTGGCGGCGAGGGACTCGGAGCCCATCGGCAGCTTGACCACGATGTTCGGGTGGATGGCGGCCAGGCGACGGCCCTCCGTCACCATGTCGCCGCGGGCCTCGGCGACCACCTCGGCCGACACCGGTCCATCCACCAGCTCGCACACGCGTCGGTAGATGTCGTCCGCGTCGCCCTCGACCTTGCCGAGCAGGCTCGGGTTGGTGGTGACGCCCGAGAGCACGCCCCAGCCGGCGATCGTCTCGATGTCGTTCAGATCGGCCGTGTCAACGAAGAGCTTCATGCCGCTCCACTCCCTCACGTCGTGGCTCATGCCCCTCCGTCGAGGCTAGCACCGGCCTTCTCTACTTCTCCACGTCGTACCATCGCTCCGCCCGCCCCGTTACGAGCGCCTCCGCCACCTGCAGGGCCGGGCGCAGGAAGCGGACGTTGTGGACCCGGAAGAGCGTGGCTCCGCGCTCGCGGCACCACACGAGGCCGGCCGTGGTGCCCGACAGGCGCCTCTTGGGCGGCGCGCCCGTGAGCGCGCCGAGCACCTTCTTGTTGGAGATCGGCACCAGCACCGGGCGGCCGAGGGCCGTGATCTCGTCCAGGCGGTGCAGCAGGTCGAGGTCCTGGGCCGGCGACTTTCCGAGACCCACGCCCGGGTCGATGACGATCCGCTGGGCCGGGATGCCCGCCCCGGCCGCCTCGGCCATCCGCTCGCGGGCCCACGCCGCCACCGCCCCCACCACGTCCCCGTCGGGGAAGGCGGTGGGCCGCGTCTTGGGCTCGCCGAAGAAGTGGGTCATCACCACGCCCACGCGCCCCTCGGCGGCTACGCGGCGCATCTCGGGCTCGCGAAGGCCGGTGGGGTCGTTGAGCACGCCGGCGCCCGCGGCGATCGCCGCCCGGGCGACCTCCGGCTTGTAGGTGTCCACCGCCACCGGCACCCCGACCCGGCCCACCAGGGCCTCGATCACCGGCACCACCCGCCGGATCTCCACCTCGACGGGGCTGGGCACGGAGAACCGCAGCGACTCCCCGCCCACCTCCACCACGTCGGCGCCCTGCTCGGCCAGGCGCAGGCCGTGGCGCACCGCCCGGTCGGTGCCCGCGTGGGCCCCCTCGTCGCTGAACGAGTCGGGGTTGGCGTTGACGATCCCCACCAGCCGCCCGCGGGAGCAGTCGATGACGCCGCCCGCGTGGTGCCAGAGGAGGTTCACCCCACCGCGCGCGCCAGCCGCAGGTCGGATCCCCCGGTCCAGCGGGCGCGCACGCCCGCGCTGCTCGGCCGCGAGGGCCGCACGCGGGCCGCGATGCCCTCGGCCTCGAGTGCCGCGGTCGCCGCCGCCTCCACCCGAGCGGTCGCGTCGGTCCGGCACCACAGCAGGATGCTCGGGCCGGAGCCGGAGATGGTCGCCCCAAGGCAGTCTCCGCCGTCGGCCAGGGCGCGCATGGCCTCGATGCCCGGCACCCCGGCCGCCCGGTGCGGCTCGTGCAGGCGGTCGGCCAGCAGCGGGGGCAGATCCTCCAGGCGCTCCTCCACCAGGGCCAGCGTGAGGCCCACGGCGTTGGCGAGCGTGGCCGCCGCGTCGGTCAGGGCCACGGTCTCGGGGAGGACCCGCCGGGCGTCGTGGGTGGAGGTGCGGCACTCGGGGATGACCACCACGAAGGCGAGGTCGGCCGGAACCGGCACCGGGCGCGCCGTGGGCCCGGGGCCCACGGCCACCAGCCCGCCGGTGAGGCAGGCGGCGGCGTTGTCGGCGTGGCCCTCGATCTCGGCGGCCCGGCCCAGCAGATCCTCGGGCGTCCAGCGCAGGCCTCCCAGGGCGTTGGCCGCCACCAGCCCGGAGCAGACGGCGGCCGCCGACGACCCCAGGCCCCGCCCGAGCGGGATGCGGTTGCGGCACTCCACGGCCAGCCCGTCCAGGCTGTCGAGGCCCGCCGCCAGCGCCCGGCAGACCAGGTTCGAGGCGTCCTCGGCCAGCTCGCCCGCACCCTCGCCGGTCACCCGCACGCTGAGCGGGCCGGGGCGGCGCGACACCACCACGGCGTTGCCCAGGTCGAGGGCCACGGCGAGGCAGTCGAACCCGGGCCCGAGGTTGGCCGAGGTGGCCGGAGCGCTCACGGTGAGCGACTCGAGCTCAGCCAAAGAGCGCCTCCTCCACGGCCGCGATGTCGGCCGGCAGGCGACGCACCGCATCGGTCTCGGCGATGGCGGTGTCGGGGTCCTTCAGGCCATGGCCGGTCAGGACGCAGACCACCCGCTCCCCGGACATCAGGTCGCCCGCCTCCGCGCGCAGCAGCAGGCCGGCCACCGAGGCCGCCGACGCCGGCTCGCAGAAGATGCCCTCCTCGGTCGCCAGAAGGCGGTAGGCCTCGATGATCTGGGAGTCGGTCACCGCCGCCACGCCGCCGCCCGACTCGCGCATGGACGCCATGGCCTGGGCCCCGCGCGCCGGATCGCCGATGCGGATCGCCGTGGCCACGGTCTCCGGGCGGGCCACGATGGCCCCGTCCACCAGCGGCGCGGCGCCGGACGCCTGAAAGCCGTAGAGGCGCGGCAGGCTTCGCGAGCGCTCGGCCTCGCGATAGGCCTGGAACCCGAGCCAGTAGGCGCTGATGTTCCCCGCGTTGCCCACGGGGATGCAGAGGGCGTCGGGCGCCTCGCCCAGGTCGTCGCAGACCTCGAAGGCGGCCGTGCGCTGGCCGTCGATCCGGTACTCGTTGAGCGAATTGACGAGTGCCAGGGGATGACGCTCCACCAGGGCTCGCACGACGCGCAGCGCCTCGTCGAAGCCGCCGTCCAGGGCGAGCACCTGAGCACCGTGGGCCAGCGCCTGGGCGAGCTTGCCCGCCGCGATCTTCCCCTCGGGGATCACGACCGCGGCCGTCAGGCCGGCCCGGGCGGCGTAGGCGGCGGCCGACGCCGAGGTGTTGCCCGTGGACGCGCAGATCACGGCCTCGGCCCCCTCCTCCACGGCCTTCGACACGGCCAGGGTCATGCCGCGGTCCTTGAAGCTGGCGGTGGGGTTCATGCCCTCGACCTTGGCGTGCACCTCCAGGCCGAGGCGCTCGGAGAGCCGTGGCAGCGGCACCAGCGGGGTGCCCCCCTCGCCCAGCGACACGATCGGGGTGCCCTCGCCCACCGGCAGGAACTCCCGGTAGCGCTCGATGAGCGGTATCACGCGCCCCCCTCGCCGCTTCCGAGCACGCGGAGCAGCACCGGCTCGCCGCGCACGTCCTCAAGGGCGCGCAGGCCCTCCACGGCCGCCACGACCCGGCCCTCGGGCCCGGAGTGCAGCACCAGCACCAGGCTCGCCTCGTCGCCGGATCCGCTCTGGAGCACCGAGCGGATCGAGACCGCCTGGTCGCCGAAGATCGACGCCACGCGGGCGAGCACGCCGGGGCGGTCCGCCACCGACATGCGCAGGTAGAAGGCCGACTCCACCGTCCCCGGCGCGGCGATGGTGCGGCCGGAGTCGGCCAGGGCGTTGTGCAGGAACGAGCCCTGGTGGGTGCCGAGGATCGACAGGAGGTCCGCCACCACGGCCGAGGCCGTCTCGGCGCCGCCCGCCCCGGGGCCCACGAGCATGATCTCGCGGGTGGTGCGCGACTCCAGCAGCACCGCGTTGTCGGGGCCGCCGATGGCCGCCAGACGGTGGCCGCGCGGGACCAGGGCCGGGTAGACGCGCACGCTCACCGAGCCGTTCAAGAGCCGCGCCACCCCCAGCAGCTTGACCACGAACCCCAGCGACGCCGCGTGCTCGAGGTCCTCGGCCTCCAGCCGGTCGATCCCCTCGTACGGCACGTCGTCGATGGTCACCCGCATGTGGAAGGCGATGGAGGAGAGGATCGCCATCTTGGCCGCGGCGTCGGCGCCGTCCACGTCCTCGGTGGGGTCGGCCTCCGCGTATCCCAGCTCCTGGGCGCGGGCCAGCGCGTCGCCGTAGGGCCGCCCACCGCGCGCCATCTCGGTGAGGATGAAGTTGGTGGTGCCGTTGACGATGCCGGTGACCGCCGTGATCTCGGCGGCGAGCAGCGACTCCCGCAGCACCTTGATGACCGGGATGGCGGCGCAGGCCGAGGCCTCGAAGCGCAGCTCCGCCCCGGCCTCCTGCGCGGCCTGCAGCAGCTCCTGCCCGTGGCGCGAGAGCAGCTGCTTGTTGGCCGTCACCACCGACTGGCCGCGGCCGAGGGCGGTGCGCAGGTAGCCGAGGGCGGGATCGAGGCCGCCCATCACCTCCACCACAATGGAGACCGAGGGGTCGTCCAGCACGCGGGCGGGATCGGTGGTGATGAGCGCCGGATCCACCCCCGGCCGGGGCTTTCGCGGGTCGCGCACCAGGATCGGGCCCACCTCCAGGCGGTGTCCCGACGCCCGCTCGATGGTCGCGCCGCCCGCGAGCAGGGTCCGCACCACCGCCTGCCCCACGGTGCCGCAGCCCAGCAGGCCGATGCGCACCGGCGCGGAGGTCACACGTCCCGCGCCACGAGGTCGGAGTACGTCTCGCGGCGCGTCACCAGGCGGGCGCGTCCGCGGTCCACGAACAGCACCGCGGGCCGGGTGACCCCGTTGTAGTTGGACGCCATGGCCACACCGTAGGCCCCCGTGGCCGGCAGGCACACCAGGTCGCCGGGGACCACGGGCGGCAGGGAGGCCTCGGACACCAGCACGTCGCCGCTCTCACAGTGCTTTCCCACCAGTCGCAGCGTGTCGGTGGGCTCGGCCTCGGCCCGGTTGGCGAGCAGGGGCTCGTAGACCGCCCCATAGAGCATGGGCCGCAGCAGGTCGCTCATCCCCCCGTCCACCGAGGCGTAGGTGCGCACGCCGGGGATCTCCTTGACCCCGCCCACCCGGTACAGGGTGACCCCGGCCCGGCCCACGATGCTCCGCCCGGGCTCCACCAGGACCCGCGGCCGGTCCAGGCCGGCGCGGGCCCACTGGTGGTGCACCGCCTCCACGACGGCCTCGGCGTAGTCCTCCACCGCGGCGGGCCGGTCCTCGCGCGTGTACGCGATGCCCAAGCCCCCGCCCATGTTCACGACGCCCAGGTCGTCGCCCCCGCAGGAGGCGGCGAAGTCGGCCACGATCGCGGCCGCCGCCGGGTAGACCGAGAGGTCGAAGAGCTGGGAGCCCACGTGGCAGTGCAGGCCCACCAGGTCGAGCGCGGAGGCGGCCCGCACGGCCTCCACCCCGCGGGCGGCGGCCCCGCCCTCGATCGAGAGCCCGAACTTCGAGTCGAGCTGCCCGGTGGAGATGTAGGAGTGCGTGGAGGGCTGGACCCCGGGGGTCACGCGCACCAGCACGCGCTGGCGCACGCCGCGCGCGGAGGCCTCGCGCTGCAGCAGGTCGATCTCGTGGAGATTGTCGATCACGATCGTGCCGACGCCGGCGTCCAGCGCCTCGCCGATCTCGCGCACGTCCTTGTTGTTGCCGTGGAGGTAGACGCGCTCCGGCGGGAACCCGGCCCGCAGGGCGGCGAACAGCTCCCCTCCCGACGCCACGTCCACCGACAGGCCCTCCTCGTGGGCCAGGCGCAGCATCGAGAGGCCGAAGTAGGCCTTGCTCGCGTAGACGACCTCGGCGTCCGGCGCGTGGGCGGCGAACGCGTCACGGTAGGCGCGGGCGGCCGAGCGGAGGGCGCCCTCGTCGTAGACCACCAGGGGGGTGCCGTGCTCCGCCGCGAGGGCCACGAGGTCGCACCCGCCGATCGCCAGGTGCCCCTCGGAGGTGACCTCTGCCGAGGGGGGCAGCACCTGATCGAGCGCTATCATCGGCGGCCGGGACGGTACCAGAATCGCCCTGGATATCCTCGTTCCGTGCCCCCGCCCGCCACCATCGGCCCAACGCGGCTGCGCATCGCCCTCGGAGGGCCGTGAGCGCGCTGGCGGACCTCGACGCCGAGATCGTCGGCTGCCGGGCGTGTCCCCGGCTGGTGGCCTGGCGCGAGGAGGTGGGCCGGGTGAAGCGGCGTGCCTTCGCCGGCCAGGAGTACTGGGCCCGGCCGGTGCCCGGCTTCGGCGACCCCGACCCGTGGCTGGTGGTGGTGGGCCTCGCGCCCGCCGCCCACGGCGCCAACCGCACGGGGCGGGTCTTCACCGGCGATCGCAGCGGCGACTTCCTCTACGCCGCCCTGTACCGCGCGGGGCTCGCGTCCCAGCCCACCTCGACCTCCGCGGCCGACGGCCTGCGCCTGGCCGGGTGCCGGGTCACGGCCGCCGTGCGCTGCGCGCCGCCCCGGAACGCGCCGACTCCCGAGGAACGCGCCCGCTGCCTGCCCTATCTCGTCCGGGAGCTGGCCCTGTGTCCGGGCGCCCGGGTGGTGCTGGCGCTGGGCGCGGTGGGCTGGGACGCGGTGCTGCGCACCCTGCGCCCGCCGCGGCCGTGGCCGCGGTTCGGGCACGCCGCCGAGGCGCGGGTGGGCGAGCACCGCCTGATCGGCTCCTACCACCCCAGCCAGCAGAACGTCTTCACCGGCCGGCTCACGCCGGCGATGCTCGACGACGTCCTGGCCCGGGCGCGCGAGCTCCGCTCGCCCTGACCCACCCCCTCAGCGACGGACGGAGATCTGCAGCGTTCCCGTCGTGCGGCCGCCCGAGTTGTCGGTCACGCGCACCGCGAGCGTCCGGAGCCCGGCGGGGAACGCCTTCTGGAGGCGCTCGCCGGATGCGTCGTCGAAGGCCCCGTCCCCGTCGGTGTCCCACTGCACGCGCTCGACCCCGCCGTCGTGGTCGGTGCCGAGGGCGACGTAGAGGGCGCGCTTGCCGGGCCGGGGCCGCGGGTTCGTGGCGAGGATCCTCACCTCGGGCGGGCTGTTGAGCCCGGGCGCGGCGAACGCCTGCCGCACGGCGAAGCCGGTGAGCGTCAGGCGCGGCCGCCCTCCGAAGTAGCTCCCGGTGCCGACGGGCCCGAACTTGAACGCCCGGCCGGTGACGAGGGAGACGCGGTACAGGTTCGCTCCGGCCGCCCCGGCGGGGGTGGCGACCATGTAGGCCACGTCGCCGACGCCCGGGATGAACGACATGTCCAGCCCCACGGCGTCGCCGATGTCGATGCCGAGCGCCTTGCCATTGCTGAGCGTGCCGGAGTCGGGCGGATTCTGCACCAGCACCTGGTCGGCGGCCGAGTCGATGTCCACCAGCGTCGTCGCCGCGGGACGGGCGGCGGTGAAGGTGGAGCTCCCGTAGCCGATCGCCACCACGTGGGGCGCGCCGGGGTTGAGCGAGGGCAACGGGCTGCCCAGGGCATGGGCGCCGTTGGCGAGGCTGAGCCGCACGTTCATGCCGGTGTCGCTCACCACGCGCACCTGGTCGAGGACCGGGTTCACCTCGACGCCGAAGCTGCTTCCCGACAGGCCGGGCGAGAAGGGCGGGCCGATCGGAAAGGCGCCCCCCCCGTTCTCGTCGATCACGTAGACGACGCTGTCGCTGCCCACGCCCACGAGCTGGCCCGTCAGGGGCCGGAAGTCGATGCCCACCAGCGACGCGCCCGGGGAGAGGCCCGAGATGGCGACCCGGTCGGTGATCACCCCGGGAAAGCGCGAGTCGAACCGCAGCAGGTTGCCGCGGTTGTCGGTGACGTACATGTCGCGGGCCTGCGCGACGACCGGCGCGGCCAGGCAGAGCAGCGCCGCCAGGACCACCAGGCGAGCGACCGTGCGCCGCATCGCGGGGCCTCGACGGGGCGCGGGCTCGGCCGGTCACGGCCGCCCCCGGCGAGCGCCATCACGAGCCCGAACAGCACCACCCCGTAGGCCGCCACCACGTACTGCGCGCCGGTGGACATGTCGGCCGACGCCCCGCTAGGGCAGCGGGCGGGTGGCGGCGCCGATCGTCTCCAGGAAGCGCACGACGCGGGTCACGTCGGCCGGGTTCGCGAGGACGTCCGGCCGGGTGAAGTTGGCGGTGCGGTGCCGCTGGTTGCCCACCACGCAGACGAGCGTCTCGCAGGCACCGTTGTGGTAGTAGGGCGGCAGCTGGAAGATGCCGAGCAGCGAGGGCGTGTTGAAGCCGATCCCCTTGCCGTCCGCGTTGTAGTCGATCCCGAGCGCGTCCTGTTGCACCAGGGGAGTCCCGGTCGCCGCGGTCTTCTCCGCCCCGCCGATGTTGTTGCCGATCGGGTTGTTCCCGCCCGGCACCCCGAGCCCGAACGAGCCGATGTTGCGCAGGACCCCGAAGAGGAACTGAGAGGGAGACGGGTTGCCCGGGGGGACCGGCGGCGGCACCCGCTCGGTCACGAAGGCGGTCGCGGCCGGGGGCGCGGCCCCGACGGTGCTGTCGCTCCACGTGCCGCCGAAGTGGCAGCTGCCGCAGGACTGGGCGAAGAGGTTCCGCCCCTGGGCGACCTGCACGAGGTTGACGCCCGGCCGGCTCGCCGTGCTGCGCAGGGGTCCCTTGGGCGTGCGGACGGCCCGGCGCACCCACTCACGCATCGCGGTCAGCGCCGGCACCGGCGTGGTGCTGCCCGGCAGCGTCACGGTGACCTGCTTGCGGTCGCTGTTCTTCAGGGCGAAGTTGTTGATGGTGCACGGCGCCTGGTTGATGTTGCCGTCGTCGGCGATCAGGAGGCCG
>JAXIPH010000330.1:0-3150 GCA_045403035.1 Thermoleophilia bacterium
GTCCAGTCGCGGGCCGGGCCCGGCAGGCGCCGCGCCCACCCCCGGCGCCCGGCCACCCGCAGCCCCAGGCGCGCGATCGCGATCGAGGCCCGGTAGGTGACGGGGTTGCTCCACGCGCGACTCCACAGCCGGAAGCGCATGCGGTCGCGCCGGTGGGCCGCCGTCCGGGTGCGGGCCCGCACGCGCACGAGCAGGTCGTGCAACGGGATCCCCACCGGGCAGGCCTCGTGGCAGGAGCCGCAGAGCGAGGACAGGAACGGCAGCTCGCTGGAGCGCTCGCCCTCCATCCCCTCGAGCAGCGGCGTCAACACCGAGCCGATCGGCCCGGAGTAGGGCGAGCCGTAGGCCTGCCCGCCCACCTGGCGCCACATCGGGCAGGAGTAGAGACAGGCGCCGCAGCGGATGCAGTCGAGGGCCTCCTCGACGTCGGTGCCGCGCAGCGCCGAGCGCCCTCCGTCCAGGATCACCAGGTGGAGCTCCTCGGGGCCGTCGGCCTCGCCGGCCGTGCGTGGGCCGGTGATGAGGTTGACGTAGCCGGCGGCGTCGTCGCCGATGGCGGCCATCGGGAGGATCTCCAGGATGTGGGCGGCCTCCTCCCAGTCGGCCACCACCCGCTCCATGCCCATCACCGCCACGTGGATGCGGGGGAGCGCCGTCACCAGGCGGGCGTTGCCCTCGTTCTCGACGATGCAGATGGTGCCGGTCTCGGCCACCCCCAGGTTGACGCCCGAGATGCCGATGTCGGCGCTCGCGAACACCTCGCGCAGGCGGGTGCGTGCGTGCGCCACCAGGGCCTCGCGGTCGGTGGGCAGGTCGTCGCCGCTCTCGGCCATGAACAGGTCGCGGACCTGCGACTTGTTGAGGTGAACGGCCGGGGCCACGATGTGGCTCGGGTGCTGGCCCGCGAGTTGGAGGATCCACTCGCCGAGGTCGGTCTCCACCACCTGCAGGCCGGACTCCTCGATGGCCTCGTTGAGCTTGATCTCCTCGGTGGCCATGGACTTCGACTTGGCCACCAGGCGCGCCCCGCGCGCCGCGGCCAGGTCGGTGATGTAGCGGCAGGCGGAGGTGGAGTCGGCGGCGCGGGTCACCACGCCCCCGGCCGCGCGCACGCGCTCCTCCAGGCGGTCGAGCAGCTCGGGCAGGTCGCGGATGTTCCCGCGCCGGATCTCCCGGGCGCGATCGCGCATCTCGGCGAAGGGGTACTCGGCCCCGACGCGCTTGCGCCCGGCGGCCCAGCTGCCGGCCGCGGCCTTGAGGTTGCCGTTCAGCTCGTCGTCGGCGAGGGCCTCGACGGTGCGCTCCCGGAGGGTGGTCGTGGTCTCGGGATAGACGACGGGCCGCGCGTCCGGCCCCCGGGTGGTCGTCACTCGGCGAGCACCTCGGCCAGATGGCGCGCGCGCAACGGCACGCCCGTGCGCCGGGCGCGCCCCACGATGTGCAGCAGGCACGAGAGGTCGCAGGCCACGAGCTCGTCGGCCCCGGTGGCTGCGGCGTTCCGCGCCTTCTCCTCGCCCAGGCGGCCGGAGACCTCCGGGAAGTTGACGCTGAAGGTGCCTCCGAAGCCGCAGCAGACGTCGGTCTGCTCCATCTCGCGCAGCTCCAGGCCCCGGACGCCCGCGATCGCCGCGCGCGCGCTGGTGCGCTCCCCCAGCAGACGCAGCATGTGGCACGAGTCGTGGTAGGTGACGGAGCCGGAGCCGTGGGGGCGGGGGGAGAGGCCGTGGCGCTCCAGGAACTGGGTCAGCTCCATCGTGCGGTCGGCCATCTCGCGGGCCTCGGCCTCCTCCGGCTCGCCGGCGAACAGGTCCGGATAGCCGTGGCACACCATCGCGGCGCAGGACCCGGAGGGCACCACCACCGGGTCCTCGCCGCGGAACGCCTTCAGCGCCTGCCGCGCCACCGGGCGGGCCTGCTCGGGGTGGCCGGAGCTCCACCCCGGCTGGCCGCAGCAGGTCTGCGAGCGGGGGATCACGACCTCCACGCCCACCCGCTCGAGCACCGTGGCGGCCGCCCGAGACACCGACGGGGCGATCGCGTCGGCCAGGCACGTCCGCATGAGCATCGCGCGCATCGGGTGATCGTAGCCCGGCCCGGTGCTACCTTTGACCGTGAACACGGGCCCGATCCAGTTTCGACGGAGCGGTACCACAACAGCAAGCGAGCCGCGGACCCGGTGGACCGCGTCAAAAACCGGGAACAAATGGAGCTGCGGAGAACTCTCCCAAGCTCGCTCTCGCTGCCTAAACAGCAGTAAATGAGAGCCATCGGCCTCCCTTCGGGTCGTGAGGGAGATCACCGGTGTCAGCGAGCGACCCTGGTCCGGCGGCAGCGGCTCTCGGTCGTCGGACGAGATCACAGGAGAGCCTGGCGGGGGAGCGGTTGGTCGACGGTGACGCCCCTCGCGAGAAACTCACCGCCGACTGCGCTCGGAGAAGCTGTTGGGGGAACGCTTTCGGACGCCGGGGCAGTGCCGGCCGGGTCCACTGCGGTAGGTCGGGGGCCGGTTCGGCAGCAGGTCGCCGACCGGCCCTCTGCACGCTCATCGGGCGGCGAGGGCCCGAGCGGACTCGACGCGCGCCGTTCCCACAGGTCAGACTTGGCGGACGATCTCCCGAGGTCCAGAGAAAAGGATGTCCGTATGACCGGGAAAGCTGACTACACCGACGAGGAGTGGGCGACCCTCACCCGTTCGCCGATCGTCGCGGGCTTCGCGATCACGCTCGCCGACCCGGGGGGGCCGATCGAGATCACCAAGGAGAGCCTGGCGGCCATGAAGGCGGCCGGCGCCCCGCCGAGCGACGATGAGCTGCTCGTCGCCATCTCCCAGGCCGCGATGGCGCAGCGGCAGTCGCGCCACAACCCGGTGAAGGACCTCGACCTGAAGAGCTCGACCGCCCGCCAGCAGATCGTCGACGAGCTGAAGAGCGTGAACGAGATCCTGACCGCGAAGGCCACACCCGAGGAGGCCGCGAGCTTCCGGGCCTGGTTGATCGAGGCCGCGCAGGAGGCCGCGAACGCCGCGAAAGAGGGCGGCTTCCTCGGCATCGGCGCCAAGCGGGTGAGCGAGGGCGAGCAGGCGATGCTCACCCAGCTCCGCGAGATCCTGGGCGTCCAGGAGAAGTAGGGCTCGTCGTCTGCAACGGGGAC
>JAXIPH010000172.1:0-9896 GCA_045403035.1 Thermoleophilia bacterium
TGCGGGGCGCGGCGGCCTGGGCCCGCGCCAGCGCCGAGCGCCGCAGCGCCTGGCAGACCGACAGCGCCACCCGGTAGCCGGCGTCCGACTCCGAGCCGGTCAGCAGCATCGTGCCCGCCGGGCGCCCCGAGAGGGCCCGCACCAGGCGCCGGGGGCGCTCGGAGACGATCATCACCGGCCGCTCGTCGGCGGTCAGCCCCTCGGCCAGCTCGCCCCAGTCGGCGCTCTCGCCGCGCAGGTCGAGCATCACGATGTCACCGCTGGCCGGGGCCAGGCGGTCGTGGCGGGCCTCGGCGGCCATCACCACGTAGCCCAGGCGCGTGAGCGTCTGGCACAGCGCCGATCGTCCGACCCCCTCGGGTCCCAGGACGAGAATCTGCATCGCTTGCATCGAACGTACCCCGATCTCTCTCGCGAAAGGTGTGCGCGCTCTTCTGAGCGCACGGGACGCGGAGTGCCCGTCCCGAGGCGCACCTCGGGTGGGGCAGGGGGGTACCTAGCCGGGTCGGCGGACCGCCAGGCGATGCCCGGCCTGGGAGCGCAGCAGGCCCCACAGGACAAGGCGCTCCCCGGAGCCCGGGCGCGGGGCCAGGGCGAAGGCGAGGATCACCGCGAGCTGGACGAACAGGAACAGGGTGCTCTGCAGCGGCAGGCTGCCGCCGCCCGGGAGCACGTAGCTGGCCAGCACGGCCAACAGCGAGGAGCCCACCGGGGCGGGCCCGCCCTGGGCCTCCAGGTGGACCTGGAAGGGGCTCGCCGACTGATCGGCAGCGCCGAAGCCGGCCGCGCCCTCATCGCGTGGCGTGGGCGCCGCGGCGCCCGGATCGGGCAGCTCGAGGCTGATCGGGTCGGCGAAGCCGGCGCGCTGGATCGTCTTGTCGGCCAGCGGGCCACCCGGGTCGGGCGGAACGGCGGGAGTGATCAGGACCGGCTTGGTCGGGCCACCCAAGGTGAGGGCGGGCACCGGGTCGATTACCCGCGGGCTCGCGGGCGGCGCGACCGCAAGCGCCATCGACTTGTCCACGGTGTCGGTCGCGGGAGACACCACATCGGGGACGACCGGAACGGTCGCGGGGCGGTCCCGCGGCACGTCGGGGATCGTCGGGAGCGTGGGTGTCAACTCCGGCAGAAGCGGAGCGACGACCGGCAGCAGCTCGGCCAGCGGCGGAGTGATGGGAAGCACCAGCAGCGGCGCCTCCTCCACGACGGGAGAAGTCGGCGTGACCGGCGCGGTACCACTCGAAGGCGGTGGCGCGGGCTCGGTGGTGGGGGTCGGCGGCGGGGCGGGTGCCGGCTCGGTGGTCGTCGCGGCCGGGGTCGACTCGTCGGCGGGTGCCGCGGTCGGCTCGGGCGCGGTCGGCTCGGTCGTGCCTGCCGTCTGGGCCGGCTCCTGGGTCTGCGCGGCCGGCGGATCGGCGGTGGCGGTGGAGCCCTCGGTGGACTCCACGCCGGCGGCGAACGCCGGGATCGCGAGGGCCAGCATGATCCCGATGACGAGCGCACGGAGCCACACGGCGGGGCCGAGGCTGAGGCGTGTGCGCGAGGAGGTCATCAGGGAGGTCGCCAGCATCACCGCAGTGTCGGGCGCCGGACGGACTCGTCCAGCCGGTCGGAAACATACACTGAATCGGCGTGGCAAGCACCTTTCGGGGGGTTTTTTCAAATCCCCTAACAAAAGATGAGCCGCGGCAGGTCCACCAGGGACCGGACGCGCGGGCAGGCCGCGTCCGGATGAGCATCCGACCGGTCCACCAGAACCCCCCGTACGCCGGCCCCGCGGGCGCCCGCGCAGTCGTACTCCGGGCGATCCCCGCAGTGCACCGCGCGGGCGGGCGGGACCCCGAGGGCCGAGAGGGCGTGGGCGAAGATCGCGGGGTCGGGCTTCCCGACGCCGACGACGGCGCTCACCGCGACGGCCTCGAAGCGCTCGGCGACCCCCAGCTCCGCCAGGACCGCACCCAGGCCGGCGTCCCAGTTGCTGACGACGGCGAGGCGGAGGCCGGCCGCCGCCAGGTCGTCGAGCGCCGGGAGGGCGTCGGGGATCAGCTCGAAGCGCAGGCTCTCCACGAGGATGTCGGCCAGGCGCCGGGGCGGCGGCACGTCGGGGCCGAGCCCCTCGGCCAGCACCCGCGCGCAGTCGAGGCGCAGGGTCGCCAGCGAGGCCGCGTCGCGGCCGCGGTCGTGGTGGCGGCGGTAGAAGCGGATCTCGCTCGCCAGCGCCGCCTCCACCCGGTCCGGCGGATGGGGGTGGCCCTCCGCCGCCAGGCGGTCGCGCAGGCGCACCGCCGGGTCGCGCAGCTCCAGCAGGGTGCCGTAGGCGTCGAGCAGCACCGCCTCGACGTCCGACCCGTCCCATCGGGGATCCGGGGGGCCCACGCTATGATGCCGATCGCCGTGCGGCGATCGGAGTTCGCGGAATGCGTGTCACTCGCCGGCGCATCGCCTGGACGGTGGCCATCGCCGTGGTTGCGGTGCTGGCGTGGGCTCCGGCGGTCATCGCCGATCACCTTGCGGATGGGCCGGGTGGCGCGGAGGTCGGTCGTGCGAGGCTCGATCGCGGATGGGAGTTCGTCTATCACGCCGTACGGCTTTCGCGGGGCGCGCAACTCGGCACGGATGACTCCGCGCTCGAGCGGGCGCGCGAGCGCTGGGCCGGGCCGCCGGCGATCGCCGAGTCCGTGCGCCTGGTGTACATGGACGGCCCCTTCGGTGTGCCCGTCCCCGAGGGCGGAGCGGAGCCCGACCCCGAGCGGCGGACCGCGGTTCCGCTCTCGCGCCTCGGCTGGGTCGTGCGCGGGCCGGTCCGGGGGGGGCCCGAGCAGGTGATCGGCGTGCTCGACTACGCCTCGGGCCGCGTCGCCTGGGACATCCGCCCGCTGCCCGGGACGGCCGCCCGATGAGCGACCTGAGGCGGCGCCGGCTGCGGCGGCGCAGGCGCGCCCACCGCAAGCGCTTCAACTTCGTGCTGATCGTGGCCGGATCCCTCGTGGCCGTGGTGGGTGGCTTCGTGCTCGTCTCGGCCCTCGCCGTGCACTCCGTGGGGGAGAACCTGCGCACCGGGACGCTGAAGGAGATCCGGCTCGGCCAGAACACGCGCATCTTCGACAAGGACGGGAAGCTGCTCGGCATCGTGGCAGGCGTGACCAACCGGACCGTGGTGCGCAGCCCGCGCATCCCCCAGGCGCTGAAGGACGCCACCGTCGCGATCGAGGACAAGCGCTTCTTCGACCACGAGGGCGTGGACTACTACCGCCTGGTGGGCGCCGCGGTGCGCGACCTGCAGAGCGGGTCCTCGGCCCAGGGCGGCAGCACCATCACCATGCAGCTGATCAAGAACCTCTACGACCCTGCGGCCGACCGGACGATCTCCAAGAAGATCGAGGAGGCCTACCTCGCGGCCCAGTACGAGAAGAGGTACACGAAGGACGAGATCCTCACCCAGTACCTGAACGGGGTCTTCTACGGCCAGAACGCCGTCGGGGTTCAAGCCGCGGCGCTGACCTACTTCGACACCGACGTCTGGAACATCACCCTGCCCCAGGTCGCGCTGCTCGCGGGCCTGCCCCAGGCGCCGAGCGCCTACAACCCGTTCACGAACCCCGCGCAGGCCAGGGCGCGGCGCAACGTCGTGCTCGACCAGATGGCCGACCAGGGCTACATCACGCGAGAGACGGCCGAGCGCGCGATGGGAGCTGGACTAGCGCTGAAGCGCGGAAAGGCCTACAAGCGCAAGCGTGAGGAATACTTCTTCGAGTACGTGCGCCAGGTCCTGATCGACCGCTACGGCGAGAACGAGGTCCAGCGCGGCGGCTTCCGGGTCTACACGACCATCGACTCGAAGCTCCAGACCGCGGCGCGGACGGCCATCAAGGAGAACCTCTACTACGACGACGACCCGGCGTCGGCCGTCGTGATGATCGACTCCAAGAAGGGCTACATCCGCGCGATGGCCTCGAGCCAGACCTTCAGCCAGGAGAACCAGTTCAACCTGGCCGCCCAGGCCGAGCGCCAGCCGGGCTCGACCTTCAAGACCTTCGTGCTGACGCGGGCGATCATCGACGGGATCAACCCCTACACGACCCTCTACGGGAGCCGGCGCCTGACCTTCGACGACCCCGAGTACGGCCACATCGACGTCAAGACCTACTCGGACAGCTATCGGGGCGCGATCCCCATCGCCGCGGCCACGCTGAGCTCCGACAACACCGTCTACCAGCAGCTCACGCTGGACGTGGAGCCGACCAACGTGATCGACACCGCCTACGAGATGGGCATCTCGAAGGACCGTGACCTCCCGAACGTCGCGTCCATCGGCCTCGGCGCCGGGGAGGTGACCCCGCTCGACATGGCGACGGCCTACGCGCCGCTCTCCAACGGGGGCTACCGCGTGACGCCGCAGGCGATCTCCAAGATCGTCACCCCCGGCGGCAAGGAGGAGGTCTTCGCTCCCAAGCGGACGCGGATCTTCTCGGACGGCGTCGCCTACGAGGTGAGCCGGATCCTGCAGGCCAACGTCACCGGTGGCACGGGCACCGGTGCTCAGATCGGCGTGCCGGTGGCCGGGAAGACCGGCACCACCGACGACTTCTCCAACGCCTGGTTCGTCGGCTACACGCCGGAGTACTCGACGGCGGTCTGGGTGGGCTACCCCGACCAGAACCGGGCGATGTACAGCGTGCACGGCATCGCGGTGGCCGGAGGGAGCTTCCCGGCCTCGATCTGGGCCGATTTCATGCGCGCGGTGATTGAGCGCTACGGGGAGTCGGGCTCCTTCCCGCTGCCGAACGACCCGATCTCGTGGTCGCCCTTCTCGAGCGCCTTCACGCGGGCGGCCGGGCTCGCCAACTCGACGCGCTCGGGGGCCTCCAGCTCGTCGTCGGCCTCGACCGGCACGGGCTCCACCGCGCCCCGCACGGGCATCCAGCTTCCGCAGCCGCCGGCACCCCCGAGCGTTCCCGCGTCGCCCTCGCCATCGCCGGCGCCCAGCACGGTGGCGCCCACACCGGCGCCGGCCCCGGTCACGCCGCCGCAGGCGCCGCCCACCCCCACTCAGGCGCCCACGCCTCCGCCGCCCCCCGCCACGACCCCGCCCGCGCCTCCGCCGACAACGCCGTAGCGGCTCCGCCGACGATCCCGAGTAGGATTCGACCGGGCGGACGTGGGGGAGCTCCCCCGAGGGAGAACGTGGTGGACAGGCTGTCACGCATCGCCCGCCGAACGGTGGGCATCGCCGGCCGGCCCCTCGGAGCCGGAGCGCTGGCCGCGGCGCTGGCGCTGGCCGTGATCGCCTTCGGGCCGCCCGGCGGCGACCAGGCCGCGCACCTGTACCTGACCCAGGCCTGGCGCGACCACGGCTGGCAGCTCTGGGACAACTTCTGGTACTCGGGCCGCTACGCGCAGGTGAACTACAGCCTGCTCTTCTACCCGCTGGCCGCGTTGGCCGGGCTCACGACGGTGGTGGTCGCCTCCTGCGGTGCGGCCGCCGCCGCCTTCGCGGCCCTCGTGCGGCGGCGCTGGCCGGCCCTGGCCACCGGCCCAGCCGCCGCCTTCGCCCTGCTCGTGCCCCTCGGGGTCGTGGCCGGCACCTTCCCCTTCCTCCTGGGCCTCGCCATCGCGCTGGGAGCCCTGCTGGCGCTGGCCGCCGGGCGGCGGGCGCTGGCGCTGGTGGCCGTGGTGGCTACCGCCCTGGCCCACCCGCTCGCGCTGGCCTTCCTGCTGATCGTCCTGGCGGCGGTCGCGGTGTCGGCGCGGGGGTGGTGGCGCTCGCGCGGAAACGTCGCGCTCGCGCTGGGCACCGCCCTGGTCGCCGCGGGCCAGGCGGTGCTGCTGCGCGGCTTCAGCACCGACGGGGCCGACTACCCGTTCGACCCCAAGGACGCCGTTGCGATCGCGGCGTTCTGTGCGGTGGGGCTCGCGTTGTGCGCCGGCCTGCCGGACCAGCGCCCCGTGCGGGCACTGTTCGTGGGCTACGCGATCCTGGGCGCGGTGGCGTTCGCGATCTCGTCGCCCCTCGGCGGCAACGCGGTTCGCCTGCTGCTGCTGATGGGCGTCCCCCTCCTCCTGCTCCCCCTGGCCGCGCGGGGCTTCCGGCCGCGCCGCCTGTCGACGGCCTGCATCGCCGCCCTCCTGCTGTGGCAGGCCCTGCCCGCGGTGGCCGGCTGGCGCACCGCCGCCGAGTCGCGAGCCCAGAACGAGGAGTTCTGGTACCCGGTGATCGCCTTCCTCGACACCCACTCCGACCCGGACCACCGGGTGCAGGTGGTGGCGACCGCGGACAACTGGGAGGCCTTCTACCTGGCCCGCCGCGGCGTGCCGCTGGCCCGCGGCTGGTTCCGGCAGGACGACTTCCCCGCCAACGCGGTCCTCTACGGGAAGCTCACGCCCAAGCGCTACGACACGTGGCTGCGCCGAACCGGCGTGCGCTACGTCTTCCTGCCGGACGACCCCCTGGACTACAGCGCGCGCAACGAGGCAGCGCTGCTGCGCTCGGGCGCCTCGGGCCTGCACCGGGTCGCGAGCATGGGCGGCTGGACCGTCTTCGAGCTCCCGCGGTCCACGCCGATCGCCACGCCCTCGCGCGACGTCTCGGTGATATCGCTGACCTCGAACAAGGTCACCCTG
The DNA here is from genome assembly GCA_045403035.1 of Thermoleophilia bacterium. Lineage (GTDB taxonomy): Bacteria > Actinomycetota > Thermoleophilia > Miltoncostaeales > Miltoncostaeaceae > CAVXDY01. The sequence goes on from JAXIPH010000172.1 coordinate 6,622, forward strand.
CGCGTACGGCGCCCCGGGGTCTTCCGGCTGCGCCTGCGCTACACGCCCTACTGGCGCGTCGAGCACGGCTCCGCCTGCGCCGCCCCGCGCAAGCCCTGGGGCACCGAGCTCCGCGTGCAGCGGGCGGGTCTGGTGCGCATGGCGTTCGACGTGCGCCTGGGAACGTTCGTGGGCGCGGTGCTGGGAAGCGACGGCGGCTGCGGGCCCGCCGTCTACGGCCCGCGGGTGCCCTGGGCGCCCGTGACCAACGAGCAGCCCGGTACGCCAGCGTAAGCCGAGCCTCTTTTACGCGGGCCCGGCTGACGCCACGAGCGGCGCTGCCCGATTGGAGGCGCCTTTCCCGGCGCCCGCCCTACGGAGGCCCCTGCCGGGGCGCCCACTGCGGGCCGCCCAGCGTCCAGTCGAGGCTGTTGTGGAAGTCGTTCACGAGCAGCGCCCAGACATACCAGCCGATGATCGACGCCACGCCGAAGAAGGCGCTCGCGCGGTAGACGGTCAGCATCACGTTGTCGCTGGCCTTGGTGCGCAGCCACAGCCAGAACGTGTCGCGCGGGACGACCTCGCGATGGAAGTACTCCGACGTGAAGTCGCGCCATCGGAACGCGAGCCAGCCGGCCCAGAACAGGTCCCACGCGCCGCCCAGCGACGTGTAATAGGCGATCGCGTCGCTCCGCCTCCCCGCCTGTCCGACGTACTGCCAGACGTCCAGGTGCGCATGCCACGTGCTGAAGGGGAAGAACAGCATCACGCCCACCGAGTCCAGCGTGTCGGAGAGCACGTGCGCCCAGGCGCCTATCAGGAACGAGAAGGCCCACATCCGGTTCCGGCTGGCCAGGAAGATCAGCCCCGCCATCACGGCGCCGAAGGCGAGCGAGTGGGTGAAGCCCACCCCGGGCCAGCCGCGGTGCAGCTGAACCGGGTCGTCGACGATCTTCGCGTCGCCCGTGTAGTCGAGGCCGTAGACCGCCCACTTGGTGAAGATGTCGGGACCGTAGGAGCCGAACAGGCACAACGGCAGGCTGATGAGGGCGGGGAACTTGGCCCGGATGAGATAGGGCTCGAGGTCGTGGGCGGCCCAGCTCACGGGCCGGGTCCCGGGTCGGTGGGCGTTCGGCCGAACAGGCGGCTCGCGAGCCAGGTCGCGGCGAGGACGAACGGCACCGACTCCCAGAAGCCCAGCAGGAAGATCGGCTGGAAGAAGACGCCCAGCCCCGCGTAGACCAGGAGGGCGGTCGTCCAGTAGGCCACGGCCCTGCGGTCGCGCGGCGTGGAGGGGCGGCGGCGACGGGGCACGGCGCGGAATCGTGGACGCTTGCGGTGCCGGACACAAGGGGCGACGCTCGCCCGGTGCCTCGAAGCGTGCTGCGCACCCTCACCTGGAACCTCTACCACGGGCGCGACGGGCTTCCGGGCCTCGGGGCCACGTGGGCCTCGACGCTCCTGGGGCGTCCGGTGGAGGACGGGACCCACGTCCACCTGAACCGCAAGGTGACCGAGCTGATGGCGCGGCGCATCGCGGCGTGGGCGCCCGACGTCTGCGCGCTGCAGGAGGTGCCGACCGCCGGGATCCGCGCACTGGTGGCCGCCACGGGCATGCGCGCGGTGTGGACCACGACCGGCCCGCTCATCGGACCCGCCCGCCTGCGCGACGCCCTGGCCGCCCGGAATCCCGACCTCTGGCGCACCCACGAGGGCAACGCCAACGTCCTCCTCGTCGGAGGGCGCCTCGAGGTGGTGGACGACGGCCTCCGGTCACGGCGACTCAACTCCTGGCGGGCCGTCGGCCGCGCCGCGCGTGACCTGCGCCTCACCGCCGGGGAGCTGGCCCGCTACCTGCCCGAGCCGCGCCGGATCGTGCTGGCGCGCCTGCGGGCCCCCGGCGGCGCCACGGTGGTGGTGGGGTGCGTGCACTGCCACAACTCGCGCCACCCGGAGGTGGTGGGGCGCGAGATCGCCCTGGCCGCGGAGATCGTGCGCGAGGCGGCGGGGGACGGTCCGGCGGTGCTCGCGGGCGACCTCAACGCCCGCCCCGGCCACGCCGCCGTCGCCGCGCTGGCCGCGGACGGCTGGCACGGGGCGACCCTCGCCGCCGGGAACGGGATCGACCGCATCCTCTCCCGGGGCCTGCGCGCCGTGGACGGGCCGCGGCCGCTGCCGCCCTCGGAGCGCGAGGTGACGGTGTCCTGGGACGGACTCACGCGGCGCCTGCGCCTCTCCGACCACGACCCCGTGATCGCCACGCTGGCGGTCCCGCCCCCTACGGGGAGCGCATCGTGAGCTGGGCCACGAGCAGGGCGATCCCCACCACCGCGACCCCGGCATACCGCGCGGTCCTCCCCCGCTCGGCCCCGAGCCAGTCCGCGAGCGGCCACATCAGCGGGAAGGCCAGCAGGCCGAAGCGCGCCATCGACGTGATCGTCCCGCTGGAGAGCGGCAGCGCGATGGCCGCCGCCGAGTAGGCCACCCAGGGCGAGCGCAGCCCTCCCTCGCTGCGCCAGAGGCGGGCCAGCAGCCAGAGGTAGAGAGCGAGGAACGCCAGATCCCGGACCGTGGCGTGCCAGGCGGCCCCGCCCGTGCCCGAGACGATGTGGTCCCACCCGGCGGAGATCTCGGAGGGCGCCGCGGTGACGAGGCCGATGGCCACCTGGCCGCGATCCCAGGCGCGCTGCGCGTCGAAGGGCAGCAGGGCCGAGCCGCGGGCGACCGCCATCCATGCCAGGAAGGCGGTCAGGGCCACGATGCTCGGCCCGACCGCGAGCGCCACCCGGCGCACCCGCCCCGCGGCCGGCCCGCGCAGCGCCAGCAGGCCCGCGAGGAGCGCGACCAGGATCCCGGTGGGCCGCGCGAGGGTCGCGGTGGCGGCGGCGAGGCCGGCGAGGCCGTGCCGCCCCCGGGTGCCGGCGAGCGCGGCGCCCATGGCGCACGCCAGGACGATGCCCTCGGTGTAGGCCAGCGAGGCGTAGGCCGCGGCCGGGAGCAGGGCGAGCGCCCAGGTGGCCCGGACCGCGGCCTCCTCGCCAAAGCGCGCGACGCTCAGGACGTGGAAGCCCTGGAGGGCGGCGAGGAACGCCAGGTTGGAGATCACGAGGGCGGCGATGAACGGGTTGAGGCCGAGCGCCAGCGCCGCCGCCATCAGCCCGGGCAGCAGCGGGAAGAAGGCGAGGTTGGTGAAGACCTCGCCGACCTGCCCGGTGTCGTGCGCATAGCCGTGGCGCGCGACGTCCAGGTACCAGGTCGTGTCCCAGCCCCCGAGCATGGCGAGCGCGCGCGGGACC
>JAXIPH010000290.1:0-3044 GCA_045403035.1 Thermoleophilia bacterium
GCGGTGTCGCGCTCCTGCCACGCGGCCAGGCGGGCCCCTCGGTAGAGCGCGCCCTCGTCCCTCCCACCGCGATCCCACTCGAGGGCCGCGTCGGAGAGGCGCCGCTCGGCGCGCAGGCGGTCGCGGTCCTCGTCGATCCAGCCGCGCAGCTCGGGCCAGCCGCGGATGAGGGCCTCGTGGGTGACCTCCGCGACGGGCTCGCCGGTTACCTCGTCGCGGCCAGTCGTGACCAGGCGAGCCTCCGCGAGCGCATTGACCACGTCGCCGACCGCGGACTCCTCCTCGGGGCGGGTCACCAGCTCGCGCCGCTCGGCGCGGCGGCGGGTGTCCTCGGCGCCCTCGCCCGGCTGGGTCAGGCGGAGCAGCACCCGCCGGGCGATCGCCTGGCGCTCGGGGTCCATCGCTCCGTAGACCTCGTTGGCGCGCCGCGCGAGCGCGCCCTCGACACCGCCGGACGCGGCGTAGGCCTCGAGCGTCAGCGTGCGACCGCGCCGCCGCCGCCAGAGCTCGTAGAGCAGGTGCTCCAGCAGCGGCAGGGTCCCCGGGCGATCGGCGACGTCGGTGAGGATGCGGCGCGTGAGGCCGGGCTCCAGCTCGAGGCCGTAACGACGGGCCGGCTCCTCGATGGCCCGGCGCAGCCCGCGGGCGTCCATCGGGCCGACGAGGACCTGGTGGTCGGCGACCAACCCGCGCGCCTCCGGGTGCTCCGCGAGCCGGTGGTAGAAGTCGGCGCGCATGGTTGCCACGACGACCGTCCGCCCTCCCGGGATCGTCGCCGCGTAGACGAGGTTGCCGAGGAAGGCGGCGCACTCGCCCTCGTCGGAGCAGAGGGTGAAGACCTCCTCGAGCTGATCGGTGACGATCAGCACCCGCTCCTCGGCCGAGCGGCCCTCGAGCGCGCGGGCGGTGGCCAGGTCGAGGGCGCGCTCATCGGCTGCGAGGTCGGCGACCGAGGGCGCGCCGGCGCCCGGCAGACGTGCGAGCTGTGCGGCGAGCGCGGCGAGGGGACGCGCGCCGGGCAGGAGGTCGAGCACCCGCCACTCCCCGCTGCTGGGAACGGCGTCGCGGCGGAGCGCCGGCACCAGGCCGGCCTGCACCAGCGAGCTCTTGCCGCTGCCCGAGGCGCCCATCACGGCCACGAAGCGGGCGGAGCGCAGGCGCTCGACGAGGCGCCGCACGTCCTGCTCGCGCCCGAAGTAGATGTCGGCGTCCTCCTCGCGGAACGCCTCGAGGCCCCGGTACGGCGACACGTCGCCGGCGGTGGGCGCCAGGCCTGCGGGAACGTCGGCGCCGCGCAGGGCGCGGACGAGGTCGGCCGCCACCATCGCGTCGTCGGCGCCGGCGCGCAGGTCCACCCAGGGCTGCGCGGCGAGGTAGGCCAGGCTCGGATCGCCCGGGTCCGGGGCCCCCGGCAGCAGCACCAGGACGAGCCGGAACGCCCGGTCGCGCACGGCCAGCGCCCGGGCGGCCGCGAGGCCGTCACGGGCCCAGTCGCCGAGGCCGCCCCGGCCCACCAGCACCGCGCACGCGCCGGACGCCCGGATGCCCTCGGCGGCCCGCGCCTCTCCGGCCACCACCAGCAGGGGCAGCGTCTCCGACTCGGTCAGGCGGGCGGCCAGGGCCTCGCCGGCCGCCCGCTCGTCGGGCGCGAGCAGCAGCGCCACGTCATAGCGCGCGGCGAGGGCGGCCCGGCCGAGCTCGCCGGCGGTCTGGAAGCGGTCCTCGGGCTTCTTGGCCATCGCCTGGCGCACGACGTCGTCCAGCGCCGGGGGCAGGCCGGGCACCAGCGACGACGGCGCGGGCGGCTTCGCCTCGAGGTGTGCGGCGAGCGCCGCCTTCTCCACGCCGGTGGGAAAGGGGGGGCGGCCTGTCAACGCGTGGAAGAGGACGCAGCCGAGGGCGTAGACGTCGGTGCGGCCGTCGAGCGCCTCGCCGCGGATCTGCTCGGGGGCCAGATAGGCGAGCGTGCCCGCCCAGTCGCCATCGCCGCGCGCCGCGCCGGCGCCGTGGACGCTCAGCCCGAAGTCCGACAGGTAGACGTGCTCCTCGCCGTCGGGGTCGGCGATCAGGACGTTGGCCGGCTTGACGTCGCGGTGCACCAGGCCGCGGGCATACGCGGCGTCGAGGGCGTCGGCAACCCGTGCCACGATCCGGGCGGCGCGTCCCGGGGGGATGCCCTCGGGCGCCGCGGCGATCAGGTCCTGAAGGCTCGCCCCCTCCACGAAGCGCATCGCGATGAAGAGGCGCCCGTCGTCCTCGCCGGCGCGGTAGATCGGGATGACGTTCGGGTGCTCCAGCCCCGCGGCGGTGAGCGACTCGCGCACGAACAGCTCGCGCAGGCGCACGTCACCGGCGCGCTCGGGCGCGATCAGCTTCAGGGCGACGGTGCGTCCGAGCTCGGTGTCCAGGGCTCGGTAGACGACACCCATGCCGCCGACGCCGGCCAGCGACTGGACGGCGTAGCCGGCGATGATCGTGCCCGGCGGCACGCCCGCGGTCGCCACCGGCTCGCCCCCGCCCCGCGAGAGAATCGTGTCGGTTTCGCCGATATCGTCCGTCACGCCGCGCTCCACCCTCGGGGTCCATCCCGACGCCTCGCTGGGCACGCTTATATTTCAGCCGGGGTGACTTCCGATAGTCCCCCTAGGTGGGCGAAAGCACACCGAAGGTGAGGGGTGGTGCCGGAGAAAGCGCTATGGCCCACGGATCCGAGAGATCGCCTTCGTATCCGAGAAGCGGAGGTGGCGAGGATTCCGTTTCTCGTTTTGCGAGACGACGCGGGCGTGCAGCGGATCCTGGCGCTCGGCGACGACCGTGCGGCCGCGGTCATCGGCCGCGCCCCGGAGAGCGACGTGCCGATCGAATGGGACGATCGCGTCTCGCGCACCCACGCCCAGCTCGCGCGCGTCGGGCGCCGCTGGTATGTCGAGGACGAGGGGCTCTCGCGCAACGGCACGTTCGTCAACGAGCGGCGCGTCCATGGCAGGCGCGGCCTGCGCGACGGCGACGTGATCCGGGTCGGGCACACCACGATCGCCTTCCGT
>JAXIPH010000173.1:0-5867 GCA_045403035.1 Thermoleophilia bacterium
CTGAAGGAGCTGGTCGCCGCCTCACGGCCGCCGGTCACCGCGATGGCGGTGAGCGCGGTCTTCGCCGCCGACGAGCCCCTCGCCGAGCTGCACGCGCACCTCGGCGGAGGGGTGGATGCGGCGACGATGTGGGAGCTCGCCCACGAGCAGGGCATCAAGGTCCCGTACCGGGACTACTGGGAGTTCGCCGGAGCCACCAACGTCGGCACCGGCACCGACGGCCTGGCGGGCCTCGACCGGATCTACCACCTCACCGAGCTGATCCAGAGCAGCCCGGAGGGGGTCTTCCGGGCGGTGCACGGGATGATCTCGGGCGGCTACCGGTCGCAGCGGATCACCACGCACGAGGTGCGCTTCAACCCGGCCAAGCGCAACCGGGGCGGCGAGCGCGACCTGGACGCCATCGTGATGGCGGCCGTCCACGGCATCGACCGCGCCTCGCTCGAGTACCCGGTGCGCGCCGGCCTGATCCTGATGATGGACCGCGCCTTCGCGCCCGAGCTGAACGCCGCCGTGGTGGAGCGGGCCATCCGCTTCCGCGACCGGGGCGTGATCGCCATCGACATCGGCGGTCCGCGTCCTCCCGGGACCTCGGCGCCCTACCCCTACCGCGACCTCGCCCCCCTGGTGGAGCGCGCCCGGGCCGCCGGTCTCGGGGTGACGCTGCACGCCGGCGAGGAGGGCGTCAACGCGCCCGACCCGGGGCCCTACATCGACGAGATGCGCCAGGTGCTGGAGCTCGGCGTGGACCGGATCGGCCACGGGATCATCACCGCGATGGAGCCGCGCCTGCTCGAGCAGGCCCTGGAGAGCGGGGTGGTGCTCGAGATCTGCCCCACCTCCAACGTGCGCACCGGGGCCGTGCGCAACGAGGAGCAGATGGCCGAGATCGTCTTCGGGCTGCAGGCCGCCGGCGTCCCTCTGGTGGTCTCCACGGACGGCCCGGAGATGATCGGCACCCGGCTGCGCGCCGAGTACGCCCTGCTCGTCCGCCGGGGAGCCCTGTCGCGGGAGGGCGCTCGCGAGGCCAACGAGCGCGGGCACGCCGTGAGCTTCATCCACGCGCGCTGAGGAGCCCGTCCTCGACCCTTGGGGGTTGCACTGGCCCCAGGGGCGCCGGGAGGATCGGGCCGATGCGCCGGGCTACCTCCCTCCTCCTCGCCTCCGCCACCCTCGCCGCCTTGGGCGTCGGGATTGCCCTGGGCGCCCCCGGCGACACCACCCTCGTCTCCCTGACCCCGGCCGGGACGGCGGGCACCACCCCCGCCGACCCGGCCGCCGTCTCCGCCGACGGCCGATACGTGGCGTTCACGACGGGGGCCGTCGCGCAGCTCTTCGTGCGGGACCGAGTCGCCAACACCACCACCCTCGCGTCGGCGAGCGCCGCGGGAGTGACCGGGAACGGCGCAGTGGAGACGGACGGTGGCGTCGGGAACGTCCAGTTCGCGATCTCCGGGAGCGGGCGCTATGTGGTGTTCGCGTCTGCGGCCAACAACCTCAGCCCGGGAGACCTCGATGCGAACCTGGACGTGTTCCGCAAGGATCTCACTACCGGCGCGGTGGAGTTGATCTCGGTCAACTCCGCCGAGGAGAAGGCCACTCTCGCCGTCGCCGGCGATCCGGACGTCTCCTACGACGGCGACCGGGTCTCATTCGGGTCGGGCACCGCCACCAACCTCTTCGCAGGCGATGGGAGCGCGAACTCGGACATCGTGGTGCGGGACGTTGCAGCCGGCACCACGGTTCTGGCCGCGCAGAACAACGCGGGGGTGCCAGCCGATGGCGCCACCGAGCGCTCGGCGATCTCGGCTGACGGCCGCATGGTGGCCTTCGAGGCGCCAGCGGGCACGACGAACCTCGCTCCGGACGACACCGGCAACACCAACAGTGTCTACGTCCGCAACTTGGCGACGGGCATCACCACGCCGGCCAGCGTTCCCAGCACGCCGGTGAACGGTTCCGGCTTCCCGGACATCTCCGGCGACGGCCGATTCGTCGCCTTCACGACCGCTGAGCCCTATGACGCGGTCAATGACGCGAACGGCGCCAACGATGTCTATCGGCGCGACATGTCGACTGCCGCGGGTTTCACCGTGGCCTCGGCGCGGGACACGCTCGACGCGGCGGGCCCCGGGGACCGGGCGGCCATCTCGGCCGACGGGAGCAGGGTGTCGTTCACCTCGACAGCCATCGACCTGACCGGCGGCGACACCAACGCTGTGGCGGACGTCTTCGCGCGCGACATCGGCACGAAGACCACCCGGCGCGCGAGCCTGGCCTCCGATGGGACCACGCAGAGCCTGACCGCCAGCGAGCATTCGGCCGGTGGCGGCGCCGGCAGCCTGGTGGCGTTCGTGACCACCGCCGCCGCGGGCCACAGCATCGCGGCGAACGACACCAACCTCCTCGCCGACGTCCTCGCCAAGGAGCTGGCGCCCACCGACACGACCGGGCCCGCGATCCAGATCACCTCCACGACGGCGGCCGCGGGGGGCTTCGCGCTGGTCGTCACGGCCACCGACCCCTCGGGCGTCGGATCCGTGATCGCCAACGGAGCGGCGCTTCGCCCGGGAGCCGGGACGGCCTTCTCGGGCACCGCGCCCACAGCCGCCGGCGGGTCGCTGCGGATCGACGCGCGCGACGGCTCCGGGAACGCGGCGACGCTCGTTGTCGTGCCCGCAACCACGGCGGGGCCCGGCGGCCTGCCGACCTCGCTCAAGCCACCCAGGCTGACGCGGCTCCGCGCAAAGCTGGTGAAGGGAAAGATCGTCGTGACCCTGCGGCTGGACACCGCGGCGCGGGTGAAGGCGCAGCTCCTGCGCCGCACGGTCAGGGTCTTCAAGAGGGCCCCGAAGCGCAGGGTGATCATCCGCAGCGTGGGCAAGGCCGTGACCAAGAACGTCGCGGCCGGCAACCGCTCGATCACGCTGAAGCCGCCGAAGCTGAGGCGGAAGGTGAAGTACACGGTGCGCGTGCGGGCGGCCACCACGGCGGGGACGACCACCCGCACGGTCGCGATCACGGTGCCGGCGGCGCTCCGCCCCCGTTAGACCCGGGGGCTGACGGGCGCCCGCACGGGCGGGACGACCGTCGCGTGGCTCACCATCGGGCGCCGGGCTCCCGCGGGCGGCGGCCCGTCGGGCACGGCCCAGGGGATCGGGATCGGCCGCTCGATGGCGACCACGACGACGTCGTCGCGCAGGCTCTGGTCCTCGTGCCGGCGGGCGGCGTCGATGAGGCGCTCCACGCGGGCCTCCACGGCCGAGTGGCGCTCGGCGGCCAGCACGGCGCAGGCACGCTCCACGCCGAACGTGTCGGCCCCCTGGCGCGCCTCGATCAGGCCGTCGGTGTAGAGCACGATCGTCCCGCCCGGAGGGAGCGAGGCGTGGGTGACCGGCCACTCGGCCTCGTCGAACACCCCGAGCAGCGGCCCGGTGACCAGCGGCTCGAGCGGCTGGCAGACGGTCGCGGTGAGGAAGAAGGGCGGCGGGTGCCCCGCCGGGGCGAACGTGACCGAGCCCTTGGGGTCGATCAGCATGTAGATGATCGAGGCGAACAGGCCCTCGGCGCGCTGCGCGGGCCCGGCCATCTGGGCGTTGAGCGCGGCGAGCACAGCGGCGGGGTTCGGGTTCACCGACACCAGCGTGCGCCAGCCGAAGCGCAGGCCCGCGGCCTGGGCGGCGGCCGGGGCCCCGTGACCGGCCATGTCGCCCACCATCACGGCCAACCGGCCGTCGGGCAGGACGACGGCATCGTAGAAGTCCCCTCCCACCAGCAGCGCGCGCTCGGCCGGCTGGTAGCGCGCCGCCAGGCGCAGGCCGCGGACGCCGGGCAGGCGCTCGGGGAGCAGGCCGCTCTGCACGGTCTCCCAGAGGATCCGCTCGGTCTTTTGCGCGGCCTCGCGCCGGGCGGCCCCCGCCACCGCGTCGCGCTCCTCGCGCACCTCGCGCTGCATGAGGTTGAAGCCCTCGACCAGCTCGGCCAGCTCGCGCACCGCCTCGCGGCTCGCGGGCACGGGGTCGGAGAGCCGTCCCCGCGTGACGCGCCCGACGCCGGCCGACAGCAGCGCGATCGGACCCCCGACGCGGCGCCAGAGCTGGCGCGACACGATGGCCACCATGATCAGCGCCAGGAGGGCCGCGACGACGATCGCGGCGAAGGTGAGCCGACGGCGGCGGTCGTCGTCGGCCAGGCCGCGCGCGCGGGTCTCCTCGATGTCCTCCCCCAGGCGCGCGTGCTCGGCCCGGAAGGCGTTGAAGCGGTTCTCGGACAGGCCCTGGTCGATCCGCCGGCGCGCCTCCTCGGCCCGGCCCGTGCGCCGGAGCCGGATGAGCTCGACCACCTCCGAGAAGAACAGCCGGGCCGTGCGGTCGACCGCGTCGGCCGACGCGGTGAGGCTCGGCTCCTGGGCCACCAGGCGCTTCAGCCGCTCCATCTCGATCGGGTAGCGGTCGCGCGCGGCGAGGTAGGCCCGCAGGTCCTCCCCCCGGGCGAGCAGGACGTAGGCGCGGTTCGCGCTCTGGGCCGTGAGCAGGTCGATCAGGAGCTCGTTGGCCGCCGTCTGGCGCTCCAGGGCGCGCTGAGCCCCGTCACGGTAGTCGCGCGCGGTGTTGACCATGCCGAGCAGGGCGACCGCGATCAGCAGCGCGAGCACCATGCCGAGCGCCACAACGAGGCCGGACAGAACCCCCCGCAGGGAGCCCGGCCCTCTCGGCCGGCTCATCCTGCGGCCTCCGTCGCGCCCCGCGGGCGCCCCCCGGGCCGGCGGTCAGGCACGCGCGGAGATTAGCTCAGTCCCCCGGCGGACCCTCCGCGACGAGGCGGTTGATCTCATCGAAGCTGCCCGGCCGCCCGATGACGACCAGGGTGTCGTCGGCCCGCAGCACCTCGTCGGGGTGAGGCGTCGCCAGGGAGCCGGACTCCCGCAGGATGGCCACGATGGTGGCCCCGGTGGTCGAGCGGATGCGGCAGGTGGCCACCGTGAGACCCACCAGGGGGCTCGAGCCGGGCAGCTCGATCCACTCCATCACGAGGTCCTTGAGCGCCACCTCCAGGTCCTTGACGAGCTGTGGCCGGTAGACGACGCCGCCGAGGATGGCCGCGAGCTGGCGCGACTCCTCGTCGTTGAGCGTGATGACGTGCGGCTCCTCGTCGGCGTCGGCGTAGTGGTAGATCTCGCGCATCCCGTCGACGTGCACGACGGACGACAGCTTCTCCCCTCGGTGGGTGCGAAGGGTGAACTTGGTGCCCACGCCGGGAAGCCGGGTCTCGCGGACCTCGAGCACGCGGTCTCATCTCCTCGTTCTGGTACCGGCGGGACGGGTCGGGAACACCGCCCGCCCGATGCGCCGCGATTCCCTCATGAATACCACCCCGGCGACCGCGGTCGCCAGGACGAACAGTCCCGCAAACGGCGCCACCAGGTCACGGAAGGAGGCCTCGAGTGCCGCTCCGCCCGCGGCGAGCTGGGCCAGGATGATCGTGAACTCCCCGCGGGCCACCAGGGCCGCTCCCACGTTCGTGCTCTGGCGGCGGCTGAAGCTGGTGGCCCTCCCCGCCAGGTAGCCGCCCACGGCCTTGCCGACGATGGCCACGGGAACCGCCAGGCCGAGCCAGACGAGCACGTCGCGGCTGACGTCGCCCAGGTCGACCTCCAGACCGAAGGCGAAGAAGAAGATGGCCGCCGCGAAGTCGCGCAGGCCCAGGAGCTGCTGCTCGATCTGGTCGCGCACCTCGCTCCCGGACAGCAGGACTCCGGCGAGGAGCGCCCCGACCGCCTCCGACAACCCGGCGGCCTCCCCCAGGGCGGCCCCGCCCAGGGCCACCCCCAGCCCGGCCAGCAGGATCTGCTCGCGGTCGAGCCGGGG
>JAXIPH010000186.1:0-7844 GCA_045403035.1 Thermoleophilia bacterium
GGCCACGGAGGCGATCGTCGGCGTGGCCGTCGGCTTCCTGTTCCTGATCGCCGAGGGGATCGGTTTCGGCCAGCTCCGCCAGCAGGCCGAGGAGTAGGGCGCCCGGCGAGACCACACCCCACCACCGCCCGCGCCCATCGACACCCTGGCCGGCCCCTGACCAGAACACGCGCACCGATTGTTCACCGCAGGGTCACGGACGTGTAACCCACGCCCGACGGGGCGCCGGGAGAATCGCCGTCGACTCCGGTCGGCCGCGACGACGCCCCCGCCGGTGGACTGGGGTCAGAGGGCCGGAAGCCGGCCCGGGCGCGACGGGAGGGGTTGTCGGGAGCCCCTCCCAACCGCCCGCTCCCTCAGCGCGGGATGCGCTCCCAGGCTCGGGCGAGGTCGATCAGCTCCTCGTCGGAGAAGCGCCCGAGGAACTCCGACCGCACCCCCGCGAGGTGGGTCGCCCGAGCCGCGCGCAGCCGGCCCCGCCCCATCGTCGTCAGCGCGACCTCCGCGCCCCGGCCGTCGTCCTCGCACGGCTCCTTGGTGACCAGGCCCTCGCGCGCGAGGCGGTCGACCATGCGGCTGACCCCGCTCACGCTCAGGAGGGTGGCCCCCGACAGCTCGGACACCCGCATCCGCCGCCGCGGCGCGTCGCCCACGAGCATCAGCACCTCGTAGGCGGTCAGCGAGATCCCGTGCCGCTCGCGCAGGTCGGCGTCGAGCCGGCGCACCACCGCGGCGTGGGCGCTGAGCATGCCCCGCCAGGCCGCCAGCTCCAGCGGCGTCAGCGGCTCGCCGGCCCGGCCGCGCGGGGCCGGGGCCGCCTCACCGCCGTCCTTGACGTTTGCTTGCGTGGTCAACTAATCTGGTGCTTGAACACGCAACGATCTTAGCAGCGTGAGGAGGTGGGCGATGGGTCTCGACGGAGTCCACCACGTGACGACGATCACGGCCGACGCGCCGGGGACGGTCGACTTCTGGGCGCGGGTGATGGGCCTGAGGCTGGTCAAGAAGACCGTCAACTTCGACGCGCCGGACATGTACCACCTGTACTTCGGCGACGAGACCGGCAGTCCGGGCAGCCTCCTGACGTTCTTCGAGATCCCGGGGTCGCCACGGGGTCGCGCCGGCGCCGGCATGGTCCACCGCATCGTCTGGCGGGTGCCCTCGGCCACGTCCCTCGACGTGTGGGCGGAGCGGCTGAGCGACGCCGGGCGGCCGGTGGGGCGCGAGAGCGGGTCGGTGGTGTCGTCCGATCCGGAGGGCCTCGCGATCGAGCTGGTGGTGGCCGAGGAGGCCGACGGGGAGCCGCGCGCGGCATGGGCCTCCGACATCCCCGCCGAGCACGCGCTGGCGGGGATCGCCGGCGTGCGCATGCACAGCCGCGCGCCCGAGGCGACCGAGCAGCTGCTCGTGGACGGCCTCGGCTTCGCCTCCGAGGGCGCGGGGCGCTTCGTGACCCGCGGCCCGGAGCGGCGCGGGACGCTCTGGCTGGATCCCGCGCCCCCCGAGCGCGGCGAGCCCGGCGCGGGGACCGTGCACCACGTGGCGTGGACGTCGCGCGACGAGGACCACGTCGATTGGGGACGGCGCGCGGCGCGGGCGGGCGCCCACCCGACGGGCGTCATCGACCGCCAGTACTTCCACTCGATCTACTTCCACGAGCCCGGGCGGGTGCTGTTCGAGATCGCGACCGTGAGCCCGGGGTTCGCCGTGGACGAGGAGCCCGACCGGCTGGGCGAGGAGCTGCGCGTGCCGTCGCAGTACGAGGCGTATCGCGATCGCATCGCGGAGCGGCTCGTGCCCCTGAGGAACCCGAGGACGGAGGCGACCCGATGAGCGACGGTGACGATCGGCTGAAGCGGGGCCGGGAGCTGGCCCGGAGGCACCTGGGGGACGGGACGGTGGAGCGCTGGCGCGCCATCTCGCCGGACCTCGAGGAGCTGACCTCGACGTTCGCGTTCGCCGACCTCTGGAGCCGGCCGGGGCTCGGGCGGCGCGACCGGTCGATCGTGGCGCTGGCCGTCACGGCGACGCTGCGGGCCGGCCCGCAGCTGGGGTGGCACGTGCGCGGCGCCCTGGGTGCCGGCGTGACCCCCGAGGAGGTGCGCGAGGTGCTGATCGCCGTGTCGGGGCTCGCCGGATTCCCGGCGGCGTGGTCGGCCCTGGAGGTGGCCGAGCCGATCCTGGCCGAGCACGAGGGCGCGCCGGCCGGCGATCCCCACGAGGGGACCGCGTGAGCCTGGTCTCCCGCATCGTCCCCGGGGCCGAGGGGGCGCCCACGCTGCTGGCGCTCCACGGCCGCGGCGGCACGGAGCTCGACCTGGCGGGCCTCGGCGCGGCGCTCGGCACCGGTCACGCCGTCCTCGCGCCGCGCGGGCCCGAGAGGGAGGGCGCCGGCTTCGCCTGGTTCCGCCACGAGGCCATCGGCGTTCCCGTGGTCAAGAGCCTCGACGAGTGCCTCGCGCGGGTGGCGGCATGGCTGGAGGGCGCCGTCGCGGAGCACGGCATCGCGACCCCCTTGACGGCCGCCGGATTCTCGAACGGGGGGATGATGGCCGGCAGCCTCTCGGCGGTGCACCCCGGTCTGGTGGGCGACGTCGCGCTCCTGTCGAGCGTCTATCCCCTGCCCGCGCACATCCTGGCCGCGGGCGGGCTGGCCGGCGCGCGCGTGCTCACGGTGGGCGGCGAGGACGACCCCTTCCTGCCGCCGGCGACCGTGGCGGCCGGGGTCGCCTCCTACCGGCAGGCGGGCGCCGAGGTCACGGCGGTCAGCCGCCCGGGAGGGCACGGCGTGGGTGACGAGGAGATCGCCGCCCTCCGGCGGTGGCTGGCGGCCTGACCTAACCGAAGCGGCCCGAGACGTAGGCCTCGGTGCGCGGGTTGGCCGGCCGGGTGAAGAGGCGGTCCGTGGGGCCCGTCTCGATGAGACGGCCCGGCTCGCCCTCGTTCTCGATGGTGAAGAAGGCCGTGAAGTCGGAGACCCGCGCCGCCTGCTGCATGTTGTGGGTCACGATCACGATGGCGAGGCGGGACTTGAGCTCGGAGATGAGCTCCTCGATGCGCAGGGTGGACTGGGGGTCGAGCGCCGAGCACGGCTCGTCCATGAGCAGGACGTCGGGCTCCACCGCCAGGGCCCGCGCGATGCACAGGCGCTGCTGCTGCCCGCCCGACAGGCCGCCGGCCGCGGCGTTCAGGCGGTTCTTGACCTCGTCCCAGAGCCCCGCCGCGCGCAGGGTGCTCTCCACCAACTCGTCGCGGTGGGCGCGCCGGCCCTTCATGCGGGTGAACTTCGGGCCGGCCAGGACGTTGTCGGCGATGGACGTGGTGGGGAACGGGTTGGGGCGCTGGAAGACCATCCCGATGGCCCGCCGGATGGCCACCGGATCGCCCCGCCGGTAGATGTCCGCGCCGCGCAACAGCACCTCGCCCTTCACGGTCGCCCCCGGCACCAGCTCGTGCATGCGGTTGAGCGTGCGGATGAAGGTGGACTTGCCGCAGCCGGACGGCCCGATGATGGCCGTGACGGTCTTCTCCGGGAACTCCAGGTCGATGCCCTCGACCACGTGGTGCCGGCCGAAGAAGGCGTCGAGCGCGATCGTCCGCATCGGAGGCGCGGCCGGGTCCGCCGCGCGCGCCGCGTCCACGGCGGGGCGGGCGGCGGGCTCGGGCACCGGGGCCGTGACCTCGCCCGGCGTGGCCGCCGAGCCGGCGGGGTCGGACGTCACCGGGACTCCCTCGGCATCGTGCGCGCGGCGATCAGCCGCGCCACCACGTTCAGCACGAGGATGATCGTCACCAACACCAGGGCCGCCCCCCATGCGAGCTGCTGCGACTCGGGCGTCTGGACCTCGATCGTGTTGCGGAAGATGAGCTGGGGAAGGGCCGCGATGGGCTCCAGGATGCTGGTCGAGAAGAACTGGTTGCCCAGCGACGTGAAGAGCAGCGGCGCGGTCTCGCCCGAGGCCCGCGCCAGCGCCAGCATCACGCCGGTCAGGATACCGGGCGCCGCCGCGGGCAGCACGACGCTCCAGATCGTGCGCCAGCGCGGGGCGCCCAGGGCGAGGGCCGCCTCCTTCTGGCTGTGGGGGACGAGGCGCAGGATCTCGTCGGTGGCCCGCACCACGATGGGGAACATCAGGATCGCCAGGGCGATGCCCCCGGCCAGCGCGGAGAAATGGCCCATGACGATGACGACGCCGAGGTAGACGACGATCCCGGCCACGATGGACGGGAAGCCCAGCAGCACATCGACGAGGAAGCCGACCCCGGCCCCCACCCGCCGCAGGACGGGCCCGCCGTTGGCCGCGGCGTCGTTGATGAACAGCGCGACCAGGATTCCGATGGGCGCCGAGAAGAGCGTGGCGAGTCCCATCAGGATCAGCGTCCCCACGAGCGCGCTCGAGATCCCTCCACCGGGGGTGAAGGGGTCGGCGGGCGGAAGCTCGGTGAAGAAGCTCAGGCTGATGGCAGGAGCGCCCTCGACGATGACCTTCCCGAGGATGAACCCGAGCGGGATCACGGCGAGGACGAGGGCCGCGTAGACCGCCCCCTCGGCGAGACGCGAGCGCACGCGGCGGGCGCGCGAGACCACGGGGAGCCCGTGGCTCGCGGCGGGCGGATCGGGCGGTCGTGCGGGCTCTTCGGGCGGATCGGCGGGCGAGCGGTTCCACGGGCGGGGGACGGCGGCCAACCGTGGTCCCACGAGCCGCCGCAGCGGGCCGGGCCCCGCGGCGCTGCGCGCCACCAGCAGCCGGGCGAGGCCGTTGATGACGAAGGAGATGATGAAGAGCACCACCGCGAGGGCGATGAGCGCGGAGAGCTGGAGGTTGCTGGCCTCGCCGAACTGAAGGGCGATGACGCTCGCCAGGCTGGCGCCGGGGCCGAGCAGCGACCCCCCGATGTTGGGCGTGTTGCCCAGCAGGAGGGCGATGGCGATGGTCTCGCCCACCGCCCGCCCGAGACCCAGCGCCGATGCGCCCACGATGCCCGAGCGCGCCCACGGCAGCATCGCCGAGCGCACCATCTCCCAGCGCGTGGCGCCCAGCGCGTACGCCGCCTCGCGCTGGTCGCTCGGCACGGTGTCGAGAACCTCGCGGCTGATGGCGGCCACGATCGGCAGCACCATCAGGCCGAGCACCATGCCCGACAACAGGTAGGAGCCCGACGTGACCGGGCCCGCGAGCAGGCCGATGCCGCCCGAGTGGTCGGCCATCCACTCGAGCACGGGCTTGGCGGCGGGCACCAGCACGAGCACGCCCCAGAAGCCGTACACGACCGAGGGCACGGCGGCGAGCAGGTCGACCACCGCTCCGATCGGTCCCCGCAGGTGCTTGGGGAGGAAGACCGTGGTCGCCAGCGCGACGCCGACCGCCAGGGGGACGGCGATGACCATCGCGATCGCGCTCGTGACCAGGGTCCCGTAGATGAAGGGGAGCGCTCCGAAGATCGGCTCTCCCTGTGCCGGCGAGGGGATCCACTCGGTGCCGCTCAGGAACCCCCAGACGCCGTACGTGCTCCAGACGTCGCCCGTCTGACCGACCGTCTTGCCGATCAGGTAGCCGATGCCCACCAGGCCGGCCGCCGCGGCGACCGCGGTCAGGACGAGATAGGCGCGATCGGCGAGCAGCCCAGCGAGTGGACGGCGCAGGGAGCGCCGCGCCGCCGAGCCCGGAGGCTCGGCGGCCGCGGTCGATGCCATCGCTACTTGATCTTCGCGATCTGCTTCTTGGCGGCCGCGAGGAGCGCGGGAGCCAGGGGTGCGAAGCGGAGGTCCTTGAGCTGCGCCTGAGCGGTGCTCGAGTAGAAGTAGCCGAGCACCTTCTTGACGTCGTCACGCGACGTGGACGACTTGCCGGCCGCGCCGTAGTTGGAGTACGCGAGGACCCAGGTGGTCCCCGTGATGGGGTAGGCACCCTTGTTGGGGCTGGCCGTGAGGCTCAGCGCCAGGTCGCTGCGGAACGTGGGGGAGGCGGCGGCCTTCGAGGCCGAGCCCGCGCTCGGGAGGATGTACTTGGTCACCCGCACCCGGCGGCCGTTCTTCTTGGCCGTCTCGCTCTTGCCGATCCGTGAGAAGAACGCCGTGAGGCCGGCGTCGCGGGCGTCGGAGATGTCCACGTAGCCGACCGAGTTCGAGTTGCTCTTGATGCACGAGGCGACGCCCGGGTTCCGGGCGCCCTTGACAACCCCGCTCGTGGGCCAGTTGGGCTGCTGGCTGGCGCCGATCGCGGTCCGGAACGAGGTGTTCACCTTCGACAGGTAGCTGGTGAAGATGTTGCTCGTGCCCGAGCCGTCCGAGCGCACGCAGAGGGTGATGTTGGCGTTCGGGAAGGTCACGCCGGGGTTGGGCTTGCGGATGCGGGCGTCGCTCCAGTTGGTGATCGCGCCGCGGAAGATGTCCCCGAGGGTCTTGCCGTCGAAGTTGATGCCCTTGGTGACCCCGTCGATGTGGGTCGGCACCGTCACGGCGCCGATCAGGGTCGGGAAGTAGAGCACCGTGGCGCCGCCCCGCTTGGAGGCGAGATCGGCCGTCTGCTGCGAGGTCAGCACCGCATCGCTGGCCCCGAAGTCCGTGACGCCGTTGATGAAGTCGTTGATCCCCCCGGTCGAGCCCTTGGACGTGTAGGAGCACAGCCCCGAGTCCTGGCACCACTTGGTGTAGGCGGTCGCGGGGAAGCTGGCGCCCGAGCCGGTCGCCGCGCCGAACGCGAGGGCCGGAAGCGCGAGCACCGCGCCGCCGACGACGGTCGCCGCGAGCGAATTGCGCAGGGTCTTTTTCACCGAGCAGACACTCCTTCTTCGGGAGGCGCACCGGCCTCCACCGTTGATTCGGAAGCCCTGTTCGGGACCAAGGCGGCGCGAAGCTACCACCACCCCTCGGCGGCGCGGGTGACGCGGATGTGACGCCGGGCGCCCTCTCTGTAACAGCCCTTCACCGGCCCGAGATGCCGCACGGGAAGCGGCGACCCGCCACGCCCCGGCGTTCACTTGCGTTTCACAGGATCGTCACGGCATGGAGACGAACAACCGGGGGGCGGCACCTATCCTCACGGCCAATGGAGGCTCGGCGAATGAAGATCCTGATCGTCGAGGACGACGAGAGCACCGCCGAGGCCATCGCCTTCCACATGCGGGCCGCCGGGCTGGAGCCGAGCGTCGCCGCCGACGGCCTCGCCGGGCTGCGGGCGCTGCGCAGCGGCGCCCCGGACGCGGTGGTGCTCGACCTGATGCTGCCGGGCGTCGACGGCTGGCACCTCATCCGCCAGGCGCGGGAGTGGGCGCCGCGCCTGCCGATCATCGTGGTCACGGCGCGCACCAACGAGCACGACCGCGTCGAGGTGCTCTCGCTGGGAGCCGACGACGTCATGGCCAAGCCCTTCTCCATGCGCGAGCTGCTCGCGCGCGTCACGGCCGCGCTGCGGCGGACGGCCGTCGAGAACGCCCGCTCCACCCACGTGCCGGTCGCCGAGGGCGAGCTGAGCATCGACCCGGAGCGGATGTCGGTGATCGTGGCCGGCCGGCCGGCGGAGCTCACCCCGCTGGAGTTCAAGCTGCTGTGGACCCTGGCCGAGGGGCGGTCGCGCACGCTCTCACGCGACGAGATCTTCCGCCGGGTGTGGGGCGGCGAGCGGGGCCACGGAGACCGCTCAGTGGACGTGCTGGTGCGTCGCCTGCGTCGCAAGGTGGACGAGGTGGGCGGGCGCTTCACCTACATCCAGACCCTCCACGGGGTTGGCTACCGCTTCCAGGCGACCCCCCGTCGGATCCCCGGAATCGACCCGGAGCCGATCGACCCGGAGCCGCTAACCCCGCCCCAGGGCGTCGAGTCGCGCCATGTCCTCTGACGAGAG
>JAXIPH010000270.1:0-7545 GCA_045403035.1 Thermoleophilia bacterium
GCGGCCCACGGGTCGCCGCTCGGGCCCGAGGAGACCGCGGCCACCAAGCGCGCCTACGGCTGGCCCGAGTCGCCCACCTTCCTGGTGCCTGACGAGGTGGCCGCCTGGAGGGGGGAGCTGATCGAGAGGGGTCGCGAGCTCGCGGCCGGCTGGCGCGAGCGCGTCGCCGCCTACGCCGCCGCGTTCCCCGCCGACGCCGAGGAGCTCGCCCGCGTGGGCGAGGGCCGCCTGCCCGAGGGCTGGGAGCGCGTCGCCCCACGATTCCCCGAGGGCGAGTCCATGGCGACGCGGGCGGCCGGCGGGAAGGCCTTGAACGCCTTCGCCGCGGCCGTGCCCGAGCTGGTGCAGGGCGCGGCCGACCTCTCCTCGTCCACCAGCACGACCCTGAAGGACATGGGGGTGGTGGAGCCCGGCGATTATCGCGGCCGAAACCTCTACTACGGGGTCCGCGAGCACGCGATGGGCGCGATCACCAACGGCATCGCGGCCCACGCCGGGCTGCGACCGGTGTGCTCGACCTTCTTCACGTTCTCGGACTACATGAAGAACACGCTTCGGCTGGCCGCCCTGATGGGCCTCCCATCGATCTTCGTGTACACCCACGACTCCGTGGGGCTGGGCGAGGACGGTCCCACGCATCAGCCCATCGAGCACCTGGCGGCGCTGCGGGCCATCCCGCACCTCGTGACCATCCGGCCCGCCGACGCCCGCGAGACGGCCGCGGCGTGGCGGGTGGCGATCGGGCGCACGCACGGGCCGACCGCCCTGGTGCTGACCCGCCAGGGCCTGCCCACCCTGCCGGGCGATCCCCCCGTGGAGCGCGGGGCCTACGTGCTCGCCGACGGCGACGACTGCATCCTCATCGGCACCGGCTCCGAGGTCCACGTGGCGCTGGCGGCGCGCGAGATCCTGGCCGCCGACGGGATCTCGGCTCGAATCGTGAGCATGCCGTCGTTCGAGCTCTTCCGGGAGCAGGACGACGACTACCGCGACGAGGTCCTGCCGCCCGGGCTCCGAGCCCGCGTGGCCGTCGAGGCCGCGAGCCCCTTCGGCTGGGCCGAGTGGGTCGGGATCGACGGCGCCGCGGTGGCGATCGACCGGTTCGGCGTGTCGGCGCCGGGGGACGAGGCCCTCGCGGCGCTCGGCATCACCCCGGAGGCCGTCGCGGCCGCCGCAACGGCCCAGGTGGGCGCAGGCTCACCCTCGACGTGAGGATTAGGGTGTCTCCCCGATGAGCGCGCTGGACGCCGTCGGCACGGAGGCGATCCGGGACGTGCGCCTGGCGCGCACGCCCTCCCCCGCCGCCATCGTGATCTTCGGCGCCACCGGGGATCTCACGCAGCGCAAGCTCGTGCCGGCCTTCTACAGCCTCGCCGTGCAGCAGCTCCTCCCGCCCGAGACGACAATCGTCGGCGCGGCGCGCTCGGAGCTCTCGGACGACGAGTTCCGGGCCCGCATGCGGGCGGCGGTCGAGGCCCACGGGCGCTTCCCCGTGGACGACGACGTGTGGCACGGCTTCGCGCGGCGGCTGCGGTACATGTCGGTCCCGTTCAGCGAGCCCGCGGGCTTCCTGCGCCTGAAGACCCTCCTCGAGGAGCTGGACGCCGAGGGGGGGACCCGAGGCAACCGGCTCTTCTACCTGGCGACCGCCCCGGAGTTCTTCCCGGTCATCGCGGAGAGCCTCGGGGCCGCGGGGATGGCGGAGGAGGGCGACGGCGACGAGCCCTTCGCGCGGCTGGTGATCGAGAAGCCCTTCGGTGCCGACCTCGCCTCGGCGCACCAGCTGCACAACCGGCTCAACGCGGCCTTCCGCGAGCGGCAGGTCTATCGGATCGACCACTATCTGGGGAAGGAGACCGTCCAGAACCTGCTGGTCCTGCGCTTCGGGAACGCCATCTTCGAGCCGATCTGGAACCGCCGCTACGTGGACCACGTCCAGATCACGGTGGCCGAGGAGCTGGGCGTGGGCACCCGCGGCGGCTACTACGACCGGAGCGGGGCGCTGCGCGACATCGTGCAGAACCACATGCTCCAGGTGCTGTCGATCGTGGCCATGGAGCCGCCGGCGCGCTTCGAGAGCCGCGAGGTGCGCGACGAGAAGGTGAAGGTCCTTCGCGCCATCCCGCCCTTCGAGGAGGCCGACTCCGCGGACGCGGTGCGCGGCCAGTACGGTCCGGGATGGATCGGGGGCGAGCGGGTGCCGGGCTACCGCGAGGAGGACGGCGTCGACCCGCAGTCCAACACGGAGACGTTCGTGGCCCTGCGCGCGACGGTGGACAACTGGCGCTGGTCGGGCACGCCCTTCTACCTGCGCACCGGGAAGCGCCTCCCGCGACGGGCGACCGAGGTGGCGATCCAGTTCAAGCCGGCGCCGCACCTCCCCTTCGCCTCGACGGCGGTCGAGACCGTGCATCCCAACCTCCTGGTGCTGCGCATCCAGCCCGACGAGGGCGCGTCCCTGCGCTTCCTTGCCAAGGTCCCGGGACCCCAGATCGACCTGCGGGAGGTGAGCATGGACTTCGCCTACGGCAGCTCGTTCCTGCAGGGGTCGCCGGAGGCCTATGAGCGCCTCCTGCTGGACGCGCTCCTGGGGGACTCGACGCTGTTCGCCCGCTGGGACGAGGTGGAGCGCGCCTGGGAGATCCTGGACGGGCTCATCGAGGGCTGGGCCGCGACCCCCGGGCCCTTCCCGAACTACGCGGCCGGGACCTGGGGGCCGCGGACGGCCGAGGACCTGATGGCGCGCGACGGCCGGGAGTGGCGGCGCCTGTGAGCTCGACGGCCACCCCCGAGGGGAGCGTGAGCGGCTGGGACGGCTGCGGCGTGAGCGTTGCGGACGTGGCCGAGCGCCTCGCCGAGCAGCGCCGTCCGTCCGACGGCGGCCCGCCGTTCACCCTCTCCGGGGTCCTCAACCTGATCGCCCACTGCCCCGCCGGGGACATCGAGGGGATGCGCGAGGTGGTGGAGCACCTGTCCGACCACCAGCCCTCGCGCGCCGTGCTCGTGACCTGGTCCGAGGAGGGCGAGGGCATCGACGCCACGCTCAGCACGAGCTGCCGGCTCGCGGGTGGGCGCGCCAGCGTCGTGGAGCGTGTGGAGCTCACGCTGAGGGGCGAGGCCCGCGCGGGGGCGGCGAGCGCCATCGGGCCCCTCCTTCGGTCCGAGCTGCCGACCGTCCTCTGGTGGCCGGCGGCTCCCGATCCCTCGCCGGACGGCCCGCTGGCACAGCTCGCAGAGCTCTGCGACCGCATGGTGACCGAGGTCGACCGCGACGGGGACGCCGCGACCGCGCTCGCGAACCTCGTGGGCTGGACCTCGGAGGACGGCCCTCCGGTGACCGACCTGGCCTGGGCCGCGATCACCCCCTGGCGCCGCCTGATCGCCCAGGTGGTCGACGAGGGGGCGCTGACACGCCTGCGGACGGCGTCGGCGTCGGCGGTCGTGGCTCATCCGGGCGCGCGGCCGAACGCCGAGGCCCTGCTGATGGCGGGGTGGCTCAGGAACGTCGTGGGAGACACCCTCGCGGTGACGCTGGAGGCGCGGCCCGGCGACGGGGACGAGCTGGTCGCCGTGCAGCTGGCGGGGTCGCGCTCAGGGCGCAGCGTGGTCATCGAGCGCCTGCCCGGGCGCGGAGCGGCGGCCGTGTGCGTGACCGAGGCCGACGGGACCGACCACCGGCGCGTGCTGCCCCTGCCCTCCCCCGACCGCTCCCGGCTGCTGGCCGGCGAGCTGGAGCTGCAGCGGCGCGACCGGGCATTCGAGCAGGCCCTGCGGGCGACGACGTGAGCGGCGCACGCCACGTGCTCGTGGTCGACGACCTCGCCGCCCTGGCGGACGAGGCGGCCGCCCGGATCGAGCGCATCGCCCTCGAGGCGCCCGTGGGCGGGCGGGCCACGATCGCCCTCGCGGGCGGCGCCACTCCGCGGGCCACCTACCAGCACCTGGCCGCGCGCTGCCCCCCGTGGGGTCGCGTCGAGTTCTTCTTCGGCGACGAGCGCTGCGTCCCCCCCGACGACGAGGCGTCCAACTATCGCATGGCCCGCGAGGCGCTCCTCGACCGCATTCCGCTGCGGCCCGAGCAGGTGCACCGCATCCCCGGTGAGCTGCCGCCCGAGGAGGCCGCCGCCGAGGCGGAGCGTGCGCTGCGCGCGGCGGTGCCCGGCGAGCCCTGGCCGGTCCTGGACCTGGTGCTGCTGGGCATGGGCCCCGACGGCCATACGGCCTCGCTCTTCCCCGGCGGGCCGGGGCTCGACGAGTCGCGGCGGCTGATGGTTCCCGTGCACCGGCCGGAGCTGCCCCAGCCGTGGCGCGTGACCATGACGCTGCCCGTGATCAACGCGGCGAAGCGGGTGCTGATGGTCGTGGGAGACGCCGCGAAGGCGCCCGTCGTGCCGCGGGCCGTCGCCGGCGACCCGGGGGTGCCGGCGGGGCGCCTGAACCCGCAGGGGGAGCTCACGTGGCTGCTGACCCGGGACGCCGCGGCCGAGCTGGAGGACCAGCCCTCGGGCTAAAGCTCGATCAGCTCGTCGTCCGGCTCGTCGCGCCCCGCGTGGGAGAGCTTCGAGCCGCCATCCATGAGCCGCTGCCCCAGGACGTAGGACACGGCCGTCAGGAGGAGGGCGACCGGCAGCCAGGGCGAGCGCCCCGCGTCGCCGACGGCGCTGACCACCCGCTGGGCGGCGCGAGGCATGACCGCCGGGGCCGGGGCCGGCCGCACGCGGGGTGCGGCGGGGGCGGATCGGACGTCCGGGGCGGTCTCGGGCGCGGTGACGGCCGCCGGGTTGACGGGCCCCGTGGATGCGGCCGTGCGGACCCGGCCGAGGGGGGCCACCCGGACGGGCACCGGTGAGCCGCCGCCGGTGCCGGTGGTCGCGATCTCCCGCGAGCGCCGCGACGACCCCATGACTCGGGAGACCGCGTCGATGACGGGCAGCAGGGTGGCCGCGGTGACCGTCCCGGATGGGGTGGCCTCCGAGGGGGCCGCGCCGCTCTGATCGCTCACGCCGGCCTCCGGCGCGGTAGCGCCGGTCGTGGGCTCGGGGGGCGCGGAGCCGGCCCCCTGCGGCCCTTCGGCAGCGAGGGCCTTGGAGTCCTCGTCGGACGGGGTGGACGAGGAGTCCGGCTTCGCGTAGGAGAGGGTGCTCTTGCCCGCGTCGTCCTCGACCTCTTCGCCGAGCACCGGCGCCAGGAGGGGCGTCAGCTCCTCCCCGAGCACCGGCGCCAGGAGGGGCGTCAGCTCCACGGCGGGCGCCGGCGCGGGCTCCGGCGAGGGCTCCGCCGGCAGGGGATCGAGGATCAGCGGCGGCTCGATGGGACGCAGCTCGAGACCGAGAGGGGTGGGCGCCGGGGTCGGCTGATCCGCCGCATGCGGCGCCGTGAAGAGCCCGTCGAGCGGGGCCGAGCGCGCGGGGGCGGCGCCGAAGCCGACCGCCAGGAGCGTCGCCGTGAGGGCAAGCGCTCGCCGGAGGCGGACCTGAGGGGTGGGAGGGAAGGCGGAGACCACAGGCGCCGCCCATATCGGCAGCCACCCCCGATTCCTTTAGCCCTCCGCCAAAAGAATTGGCGGAGCGGTTAACGTGCGCCCGGAAACCGCAGTCGAGAGGGCATGTCGAGCGAGAAACCATCCCGTTTGACCTCTCTGGCGGGCGCGCGGGCGCACCGTGGCTGGTACGCGCTCGAGGAGCGTCACGCGGCGATGGTGGTCGGGCGGGTGGTCGCGCTCGGGATCATCGCCGTGGCGACCCTGACTCCCTGGCTCGACCTGAGCCCTCGCGAGCGCGCGGTCGCCGTGGCCGGCTGCCTCGGCGCCCTCGCGGCCCATGCGGTCCTGCGCTGGCTCCCCAGCCGATGGCCGCGCACGCTGCGCACCGCCGTGGACGCGGGCCTGGTGGTCGACGCGCTGCTCATCCTCCTCCTGGCCTACGAGTCGGGCGGCGTCACCAGCTCGGCCCTCTGGCTGCTGCCCGTCTTCTGCCTCGCCGCCACGCTCGCCGTGTCGGTGCGGACCGGCATCAAGGCGATCGTGCTGAGCGCCCTCGTGGTGCTGGCGCTCCAGGTCGTCGACGGCGTCGAGGACGGCGTGGCGGACGCCGTCGCGCCCCCGCTGCTGCTGTCGGTCGCCGTCGTCGTGGTCGCCGGGGCGCTCACCTCCGTGAACGAGAGCGAGCTGCGGCGGCGCGGGGAGCGGATGGCGACCCTGCACGAGGCGTCGAGCGCCTTCGTGGCCACGAACGACCTGACGCAGCTCGCGGGCATCGCGCGCGAGGCGGCGTCCGCCCTCCTGCCCGAGTGGGATGTGGACGTGCGCCTCGACGGCGCGCCGGCCACCGAGCGCACCTGGCGCGAGGCGGGCCGGGTGGCGCTCGAGCTGCCGGTCGCGACGCGCGAGGGCGAGAGCGGCGAGGTGCCCCTGGGCGCCATCGCGGCGACCCGGCCCGTCCCCCGCCTGGGCCGCGCGACCGTGCGTGCCCAGCAGCTCCTGGCGCTGCGAACCCTCGCCACGACCCTCGCCGAGGCCTGCGTGCGCGTCGATCTGGTGCGCCGCCTGGAACACCTGTCGCGCGTGGATCCGCTCACCGCCCTCGGCAACCGCCGCGCCTTCGACGAGGCGCTTGCGGAGGAGCTGGCCCGTGCGCGGCGCGGCGCGCGTCCGCTGAGCCTGGTGATGCTCGACGTGGACCACTTCAAGATGTTCAACGACCGGCACGGCCACCTTGCTGGCGACGAGGCCCTGACCGACGTCGCGCGGGTGCTGTCGGAGGCCGCACGGACCGAGGACCGCGCCTGCCGGGTGGGCGGCGAGGAGTTCGCCCTCCTGCTCCCCGGCGCCGACGAGACGTCCGCGGCGGAGGTGGCCGAACGGGTGCGGCAGGGCGTCCAGGGGATCGCGGGCCGGTTCGGCCCGGTCACCGTGAGCCTGGGCGTGGCGATGTGGGACGCCGAGCGACACGACGACGGCGACGGCGCGGGCCTCCGCGCGGCGGCCGCCGCGCGGCGCTACGCG
The DNA here is from genome assembly GCA_045403035.1 of Thermoleophilia bacterium. Taxonomy (GTDB): domain Bacteria; phylum Actinomycetota; class Thermoleophilia; order Miltoncostaeales; family Miltoncostaeaceae; genus CAVXDY01. The sequence continues at coordinate 7,004 of JAXIPH010000270.1, forward strand.
GCCCAGGCGGCCGGGCGCAACCGGGTGGTGGCGCTCGCCGTCCCGGAGGAGCCCGGGCCGAAACGCGTGGCCTAGACCCGGCCGGGCGCCGACGTTCAACTTCCAGCCGCCGTCGGTTACAAGCGGCATGGATCCCCGGGCGCCGGGGGCGCCGCCGCGGACCGCCCCTGGCGGTCTGACGGCGGCCTTCCCCCAGGAGTCGTTCCGACGCCCTGCGTTCAAATTCCAGCCGCCGTCGGTTACAAGCGGCATGGATGCCGCGGTAGGCCCCCCAGGAGCCGTTCCGACGGCGGCGTTTGAGAGACCCCCAGGAGTCGTTCCGACGGCGGCGTTTAAGTCTCCCCGAGTGCCGCGGCCACCGCCGCGACGGCCGACTCCGGGTCGTCGGCCAGGGTCACCAGCCGCATGTCGTGGTCGCCCACCACCAGCTGCTCCCGCAGGCCGGGCAGGACCGCGCGCCAGCGGGGGCCCAGGAGCACCAGCGGCCGGGGCCCGAGCTCGCCGGTCTGGAGGAGGTTCCACGCCAGCGCGACCTCGGCCAG
>JAXIPH010000137.1:0-2797 GCA_045403035.1 Thermoleophilia bacterium
CCGCCGCCCGGGGGGGGGGCGACGACGTGCTCGCGGTCATCTCCGCGCGCGGCAAGACCACCGACGGCCTCGCGGCCCTGGCGCAGGAGATCTCCGAGCGCCCCGACCCGCGTGAGCTGGACATGCTCCTGTCCACCGGCGAGCGCATCTCGTGCGCGCTGATGGCGATGGCCCTCCACGACCTGGGCCACGAGGCGAGCTCGTTCACGGGCTCCCAGGCCGGCATCGTCACGGACGGGTCCCACACCAAGGCGAAGATCATCGAGGTGCGCGCCACCCGGCTGCGGGAGGCCCTCGAGGACGGGCACATCGTCCTGGTGGCCGGCTTCCAGGGCGTCTCCACCGAGCGCAACGTGACCACGCTGGGGCGGGGCGGGTCCGACACCACCGCCGTGGCCCTCGCCGCCGCGCTCGAGGGGGACGTGTGCGAGATCTACACCGACGTCACCGGCGTCTTCACCGCCGACCCGCGCGTGGAGCCCGGGGCTCGCAAGCTCCACCTGGTGAGCCACGAGGAGATGCTGGAGATGGCGGCCTCCGGCTCGAGGGTCCTCGCGCTACGGTCGGTGGAGTTCGCCCGCCGCCACGACGTGCCGCTGCACGTGCGCTCCTCCTTCCTTCCGGAGGAGGGGACCTGGATCACGAAGGAGACACCCGACATGGAGAAGGCGATCGTCACGGGCCTCGCCCACCGCAGCGACGAGGCGAAGGTCACCGTGGCGGGCCTCGAGAACCGCCCCGGCGTGGCCGCGCGCATCTTCACGGCCCTGGCCGACCTGAACGTGAACGTCGACACGATCATCCAGAACCAGGGGAGCGATCAGCGCGGCGCCGACGTCACGTTCACCGTCCCCCTGGACGAGCTCCGCACCTCGATGGAGGCCCTCGAGGCTCTGCGCGCCGACCTGGGCTTCCGCGAGCTCACGAGCGACGACCAGATCGGCAAGGTCACGCTGGTCGGCGCGGGCATGAAGTCGGAGCCGGGCGTCGCCGCCAAGATGTTCCGGGTGCTCGCCGAGCAGGGGATCAACCTGCAGATGATCGACACCAGCACCATCCGGATCACGGTCGTGATCGACCGGCGCGAGGTGGAGCGGGCGGTGCGCGCGCTGCACGACGCCTTCGACCTCGCGAGCGAGGCCGCCCGGCGGGAGGCCGCCCAACGGGCCGATGTTTAACGTCGCCGTCGTCGGCGCCACGGGCGCCGTCGGGCGCACCATCCTGCGGGTGCTCGAGGAGCGCGGCTTCCCGGTCACCGAGCTGCGGCCGCTGGCCTCGGCGCGCAGCGAGGGCCGCGAGCTCGACTACCTGGGCCGCCCCCGCACCGTGCACACGCTGACCGCCGAGGCATTCGACGGCATCCAGATCGCGCTCTTCTCGGCGGGCGCCGCGCGCTCGCTGCAGTTCGCTCCGGCCGCGGTGGAGGCCGGCTCCGTGGTGATCGACAACTCGAGCGCGTACCGCATGGACCCCCTCGTTCCGCTGGTGGTGCCCGAGGTGAACGAGGCGGACCTCGAGGGTCACGCCGGCATCATCGCCAACCCCAACTGCGTCGCGGCGCCGCTGGTGGTGGCGCTCAAGCCGATCGCCGACGCCGTGGGCCTGGAGCGCGTGATCGTCTCGAGCTACCAGTCGGTGAGCGGCACCGGCCAGGCCGCCGTGACGGAGCTGCGCGAGCAGTCGGCCGGCTACCTGGCGGGCGACGAGCCCGAGCCCGGCGTCTATCCGCACCCGATCGCCTTCAACGCGCTGCCCCACATCGGCGACTTCGACGAGGACGGCTACACGGGCGAGGAGGGGAAGGTCGCCGACGAGACCCGCAAGATGCTCGGCCTCCCCGACCTGCCCGTCAGCGCGACCTGCGTGCGCGTTCCGGTGCTCTACGCCCACTCCCAGGCGGTGCACATCGAGACCTCGGAACGCATCACCGCCGGCGCCGCCCGCAACCTGCTGATGGCGGCCCCGGGGGTGGTGCTCGTGGATGAGCCGGCCCTCGGCCGCTACCCGCTGGCGCGCGAGGCCGCCGGGCGCGACGAGGTCTTCGTCGGCCGCATCCGCGAGGACGCCTCACACCCGCGCGGGCTGGTGCTGTGGGTGGTGAGCGACAACCTGCGAAAGGGCGCCGCCACCAACACGGTCCAGATCGCCGAGTCGCTGGTCATGCGGGGCTGGCTCTAGGGCTCGGGCGCACCGGGGGTGATGAGGCGGATCGATTCGACCCGCCGGATCGCCTGGTCGAACGAAGCGACTGCGCGGACGCCACTCGCCTCGGCCTGGGCCACGAGATACGCCTCGGCGAAGTCGAGGCGGTGGCGCTCGTAGACCTCGAGCGTGCGCAGGAGGACCTCCGGCTGGGTCACAATGACCGCCGGAAAGCCGATCACTGCACGCGCCCACCTGGCCACCCTCTCGCGAGGTGCCTCGTAGTAGGACTCGAGAACGTAAACCAGCTCGGCCACGACGAGATCCGGCACGAGCAGCTCCTCGGCTGCCGTCAGGAAAGCGGTCGCCTTTGCCGCCATCTCAGGTGGATCTCCTGTGAGGTGGCGGACCAGGATGTTGGTGTCGCAGAAGGCCCTCAGGACCGTCTCCGGGCGCGCTCGGAACGAACCGAGCGGCGCACTTCGTCCCAGGGTGTGCCGCGCTTGCCAAGAGGCACGTCCACACTCCCGGCAAGCTCCAGCAAATCGGGGGTGCGGGAGAGGATCGCCTTGCCTTTACTGACGCGAAAGCTCACCCTGTCGCCGGCCTCGAGCCCGAGCGCGTCGCGCACCGCCTTGGGGACGGTGACCTGCCC
>JAXIPH010000032.1:0-4566 GCA_045403035.1 Thermoleophilia bacterium
TCTCCTCCTCGGCCTGCTGGCGGAGCTGGCCGAAACCGATCCCCTCGGCGATCAGGAACAGGAAGCCGACGGCCACGCCGACGATCGCCTCCGTGGCCTGGAGCACGATCGAGAAGGCCAGCGCCTCACCCGCCCCCACGCCGTAGGAGGCCGTCAGGGGGACCACCGCGGCGGCCTGGAACAGCAGCAGGTTCCCCGGCAGGACCGGGAAGGCCTGGGCCAGGGTGACGGTCACCAGCAGCAGGCCCGCGCCCCCCCAGCCCACGCGCTCGAGCCCGAACGCCTGCAGGGTGAAGAAGATGCCGGTCCATTGGGCCAGCCAGGTGAGGAGGCTGGCGCCCACGACCGCGCTCATCTGCCGGGGATCCCGCAGGCCGAGGTGGCTCTCGCGCACCGCGCCCCACAGGCGCGTGATCGCCCGCGCCGCGCGGGCCCACAGCGGGCCGGTGTTGAGCCATGGCGGGATCCGGCGCCCGGGGCCCGACAGCAGGGCCACCACGACGATCGCGAGACAGCCGGCGCCGAGGGCGATGGAGGCGAACCAGGCGTAGGAGGGCAGCGGCAGGAACAGGCCGATGGCCACGACCAGGGCGACCCAGGTGATGGTGGAGACGAGGTTCTCCGCCACCACGGTCCCGAGCAGCGTGGTCGTGGGCGGGCGCTCCCCACGGCGCTCCAGGCGCCGGCGCAGCAGCAGGCACTTCACGATCTCGCCCACGCGGGCGGCCAGCACCGTGTTGAACAGGAAGCCCACGAAGAGCGGGCTCAGCAGGTCGCGGAAGGGAACCGGCCGGCGCATGGCCGGCAGGGCGTCGATGACGCCCTTCCAGGCGAGGCCCTTGAAGCCCACCGACGCGAAGTTCGCAACCACGGCGGCCAGCAGGAACCACCACGAGGTGACCCTGAAGGCGTCGCGCACGGTGGCGATGTCGAGCTTCCACGCCGCGATCGCCCCCACCACGACGACCACGGCCAGGCGGAGGAGGGGAACCGCGATGCGCCGCCCGGTCGAGCGACGGGTGGCCGTCTCGGTCGTCACGAGGGGCCCACAAGGTCGTCGATCGTCACCAGTCCGAGCCCGCGCTCGCGCGCCCCACGGCAGATCTCGGGAAGGGCGTCGGCGGTCTGCTGCCGGGGGTGCTCAGGGGCCCAGCCGTCGGCGTCGTGGAGGAGGAGGATCGCCCCCGGCTCGAGCGCGCGGGCCGCGCGCCGGGCGATGGCCGCGGCCCCCGGCTCGGCGGAGTCGAAGACGCCCCGCGTCCAGGCGGCCACCCGGTACCCGGCTCGGCGGGCGCCGAGCGCGGTGGCCGGCCCCCGGAAGCCGTGCGGCGCGCGGAAGAGGCGCGTCATCGCGCCCTCGCCGGCGGCGCGCACCACGGCCTCCTCGGTGCGCCAGAGCTGGTCGGCGACGTGAGCCGGGCCGCGGAAGATGAGGATTCCGTGGTCGTAGCCGTGGCTTGCGACCTGATGACCCTCCTCCACCATGCGCCGCACGAGCTCGGGGTGCCTCTCCACCTGGCGCCCCAGCACGAAGAAGGTGGCGCGGGCGTCCTCGCTGGCCAGCGCGTCCAGCATCTGCGCGGTCGAGGGGCCGGGACCGTCGTCGAAGGTGATGGCCATGCGCGCCGAGTCCCGCGGCCCGTGGACCAGGGCGCGCCCGAGCGCGGGGTTGCGCGGCATGAAGGCGGCGGCGCCGAGGGCGGCCCCGGTGGCCGCGAGCGCAGCGGCCGCGGCGCGGTTGCGCCGGGCGAGCCCCGCCGCGGCGAGCGCGACGCCGGCCCCGCTCCACGCGGCGCGGCGGACGGCCTGCCCCTTTCGCATCGGCTGCGTCATGGCATCGGTTGTCGCGCGGGCACCGGGCCGGCGCCGGAGGATGCTACCAACGCGCCCTCTCGCCCTTCCGACCGGATCGTTTTGGCACACTCGGGGCGAGAGTGCCAAGAGGGGTCCCCCGGCATGGCTATAATCCGGTGGACGCTCCGGACGTCCCGTTCCCACGAGGTGGTGCTGCCGTGCCGACATACGAGTACCGCTGCAACGACTGCGGTCATCAGTTCGAGGTCTCCCAGCGCATGTCCGACGAGCCGCTCACGGAGTGCGAGGTCTGCGGCGGCCAGGTGTCCAAGCTGCTGTTCGCGCCGGCGATCCACTTCAAGGGCACCGGCTTCCACAACACGGACTACGCCAGCAGGCGGCGCAGCGCCTCGAGCGAGGACGGAGGAGGCGGCTCCGGCTCCGATTCCGGCGACGGCTCCTCGAACGGGAAGGCCGACTCGGCCGCGTCGAGCACCCCGGCGAAGACCGAGACCGCCTCGTCCGGCTCCAAGAAGACCGTGGGGCTCGACAAGATCTAGGCGGACGGCGTGGGCCGCGCGGGCTAGCGCGAGGACACGAACGAGGCGATCTGCCGCTCGTTCAGGTCGGGGTCGGTCTGGACCACGAACGAGATGCCGTCGATCGTCTGCGTCTCCCCGGTGAGCAGGAGGCGGTCGCCCTTGCGCTGCTCCAGGCGCGCCTGGAGCCAGCCCATCTTCACCATGTCCATGGTGCCGATGTCGGTCTGGAGCGTGCGGACCACGTCCGCGCCCCGCCACGGCGCGCGCCAGAGGCCGCCCAGCGAGAGCACCTTGCTCTTCATCCCCGCCACCACCGCCTGCTGGCGGAGCGCCCGGTTGAAGTCCGTGTCGCACTTGCGCACGCGCGAGAACTCGAGCGCCTGGGTGCCGTTCAGCTCGATGCGCCCCGCCGGGACGCTCACCGTGCGCCCGGCCTCGTAGGGGCAGTTCACGATCGCGGTCGGGTTGGTCACGGTCACCCCCCCCAGCGCGTCGACCATCTTCGGGAAGCCGGTGAACTTGATCACCATCAGGTGGTGGATGGGAAGCCCGGTCAGCCGCTTGACCGCGCGGATCATCCCGGCCTGACCGCCGAAGAAGAACGCGGCGTTGATCTTCTGGGTCCCCTGTCCCGGCAGGTCGACGCGCCAATCGCGCGGGATGGAGAGGTACTTGATCCGCCCGGAGTCCGGGTCGGTGCGCATGATGAGGATGGTGTCGGCACGGCTGCGCGTCTTCCCCTTGCGCTTGTCCACGCCCAGGATGAGCGTGTTGGTGGGGGAGCCGAGCATCCCTCCGGGCTCGTCGAGCGCCGCCCGCGCCGACTCGGTGATCTTCCCGTTGGCCTCGCCCACGGCGCCGTTGAGGGCCTTGTAGCCGAAGCCGGCCCACGCCAGGACCGCCACCAGCAGCACCAGCAGCGTCCGGCCGATCCAGGTCACCGGCCCGACCCCGCGCAGCGACCACCAGCGCCGGCCCTCGCGCTTCAGGGCGCGGCGTTGCTCGCGCTCCAGGCGTCCGGGCTTGCGGGGCTCGCGGGGCGGCGGGGTGCGGGATGGGGGCTCGGGGGCGGTGGCACGGCCCGACTCGCGGGCGTTCAGCTCCCGCAACCTGTCGAGCCCGTCCGCCCCGTTGGCGTCCCCTCCGCGCGCTCGGTAGCGCCGGTAGGGCTTGGTGGTCCGGGCCATCGGCGTGTGATGGTAGCGTCCGCCGCGGGCGGGACTTTCTCGGGCAGGTCGCACGGCGGAAGGGGCCGCGATGGCGGGCGTGGGCGGCCTGGTGGTGGTGGGCACGCCGATCGGCAACCTGGGCGATCTCTCCCCGCGGGCCGCCGAGGCGCTGCGCGAGGCCGATGTCGTGGCCTGCGAGGACACCCGCCGCACCGCGCCGCTGCTGCGCCACGCCGGCTCGAGCGCGCCCATGGTCTCGCTGCACCGCCACAACGAGGCGGGGCGGTCGGCCGAGCTCGTCGCGCGGATGGGGGAGGGAGCCCGGGTCGCGCTGGTGAGCGACGCCGGGATGCCCCTCGTGAGCGATCCGGGCGAGCGCCTGGTGCGAGCCGCGATCGCCGCCGGAGCGCCCGTCACGGTGATCCCCGGCCCGAGCGCGGTCACGACGGCCCTGGCGGCCTCGGGTCTCGCGGGGGAGGGTGGGTTCGCGATGCTGGGCTTCCTGCCGCGCCGCGCGGGCGAGCGGCGCGCGCTGATGGAGCGCCTCGCGGGCATCGACGTGCCGGCCGTGGCGTTCGAGAGCCCGAGCCGGCTGCCCGAGACCCTCCGTGCTCTGGCCGAGGCGTTCCCCGGCCGGCCCGTGGCGGTATGTCGCGAGCTGACGAAGCTGCACGAGGAGGTCGTGCGCGGCACCGCCGCCGAGGTGGCGGCGCTCATCGACGAGCCGCCTCGGGGCGAGGTCACCCTGGTCATCGGCACGGGCGAGCCCACGCCCTCGGCGGGCGAGGACGGCCTGCGCGCGGCGCTCGCGCTGCTGATGGACGCCGGGCTCGGGGCCGGCCGCGCCGCGGAGGTGGCGGCCGCGCTCGGGGCCGCGCCGCGCAATCGGGCCTACCGGGCCGCGCTCTCCCTGGCCGAGGAGAGGCGCCAGGACAGGTAGGCCGCTCGCGGCGGGCCGGCGGTGCCCGCGGCGGCCTCGCGCGCGAGGCGCCCCAGGGCGGGCCACTCGCCGAGCACCAGGGCCCGCGCGAGCGTCTCCTCCACGGGGGCCAGCAGCACCG
>JAXIPH010000197.1:0-14790 GCA_045403035.1 Thermoleophilia bacterium
GGGCCCGCCGAAAGGGCGACTCCGGTCAAACCCTCGGGTCAGCCTGCGCCGGGCCCGAAAGCGTGGGCCCGCCGAAGAGCTACCGGCAGCAGTTGCCCGAGGGGTGCCCTACGTCGTCGACCCCGGCAGCAGCCGCTCCCAGAACTCCGCCATCTGTGACAGCTCCCGCTCGTCGAAGCGCGCGAGGAATCGCTCCCGCACGCCCGCGAGGTGCGTCCTGCGGGCGCGCAGGAAGGCCTTCCGGCCCTCGGGCGTGAGCGTGGCCACCGAGCCCCGGCCGTCGTCGGGACAGGGATCGCGCCGCACCAGGCCCGCGCGCTCCAGGCGGTCCACCAGACGGGTGAGCCCGCTCGGCGTGTAGTCGGTGGCGCGGGCCAGCTCGGTCATGCGCAGGCAGCCCCCCCGGGACCCGGAGAGGGTGCGAAGCACGGTGTAGTCCCAGAGCGAGATGCCCTCGGACGCCCGCAGCGCCGTGTCCAGCTCCCGCCGCACCGCACCCTGCACGCGCACCAGCCCGCGCCAGGCGGCGATGTCGACGGACCCCTCGGGGGTGGCGGGCATCTCGGCGGTCTCCTCATGGTGATCCAGGGCCGGGTGAGAACCGTATTTTGTTTCGCGCAACAAATACAGGCCCATCCGCCAGGAGGCAGCAATGCGTGCAGCGTTCCATCACTATCTCGATCGGTCCAACGGCGACCCGTGGAACGGCTCCACGATGACGCCGCGGATCCGCAGCCTCATCAGCGGCTGAGCCTGTCCGGGGGCGCCGGATCGTCCGGCGCCCCCCTCGGGCCCGACCGCCAGGTCGCCGAGCGCGCGGTCCTGGGCGCTTGCGCCGGCGGGGTCGCCCGGCCTAGGGGCGCCGCCCGCCCTCCAGCTCGAGGAGGAAGCGCTTGCGGTCGAGCCCGCCCCCGTACCCGCCCATGGCGCCTCCGGAGCGCAGGACGCGGTGGCAGGGCACGACGACCGGGATCGGGTTCGCGCCCAGCGCGTTGCCGGCGGCCCGCCAGCCGCGCGGGCTGCCCGCCGCGACCGCCACCTCGGCGTAGGAGCGGTTCTGGCCGTAGGGGATCCGCGCCGTCTGCCGCAGCACGGCGCGCGCGTAGCCGCCGGTCACGAGCGACCAGTCGATCGGGATCTCGAAGTCGCGCCGGCGGCCCTCGAAGTACTCGTCCAGCTCGCGCCGCACCTCGTCGAGGCGTGACGGTGCCTCCAGGATGCGCGGCGACACCGCCAGGGCGAGGCGCTCCAGCAGGTGGTCGCCCGGCTCGTGGTCGTAGGCCAGCGTCACCAGGCCCCGCCGTGTGACCGCGGCCCACAGCGGCCCCAGGGGCGAGTCGACCGTGGCGTAGGCCACGTCCACCAGGCCCTCGCCGGCCGCCCGGTCCGCCAGCCCGCGCGTGGCCCGTTCCGCGGCGCCGGCGACCGCGGCACCGCCCCCCGACCGCAGCGCCCGCTCGATCTCGTCGCTCACGTCATCACCTCTCTCAGCCGTTGTAGTCCCTCGAACGCGCTCCGGCGAGCCGCCTCCTCGGAGCACCCCATCACCACACCCACCTCGGCGTACGGCAGGTCGCTCACGTAGTGCAGCGCCACCGCCGCCCTCTGCTTCGGGGGCAGCGCCCGGACGGCGGCCCACAGCGCGGGGTCGCCCAGGTCGGGCGTGCCGTCGCGCGGCGGCGGCTCGGGATCGGCGACCGGCTCGGGCCGGCGACCCTGCGCCCGCACGGCGTCGATGGCCGTCCGCCGCGCGATGGTCAGGATCCAGCCGCGCAGGTTGTCGGCGCTCTCCAGGCGCGGGTATGCCCGCAACGCCTTCAGGAAGGTCTCCTGGAAGCAGTCGTCGGCGTCGTCCGGGCCCACCGTGGCGGCCAGGAAGCGGTAGACGACCTCGCGCTGCTCGTCGAGGAAGCGGGGAAACGGGGGAGGCGGCACCACCAGGAGAACGTATCCCGGTCCTCCCGCGTGAGGTCGTCGCGCGACGTCCGGGCCCCGCAGGGCCTGACGGTAGACTCGGCCGCCCGTCCCCGATGCCGGAGCGCCCATGTCCCAGATCGTCCGCGTTCACGCCCGCCAGATCCTCGACTCCCGGGGCCAGCCCACCGTCGAGGTCGAGGTCGGCCTCAGCTCAGGCGCCGTGGGCCGGGCGGCCGTCCCCTCGGGGGCGAGCACGGGCGCCTACGAGGCGCTCGAGCTGCGTGACGGCGACACGTCGGCCTTCGGGGGCAAGGGCGTGATGAAGGCGGTGGCCAACGTGGAGGACGAGCTGGCGGGGGTGCTGGTGGGCCAGGACGCCACCGTGCAGGCCGTCATCGACCGGACGATGATCGAGTTCGACGGGACGCCGAACAAGGCGCGGCTCGGCGCGAACGCGATCCTCGGATGCTCGCTCGCGGTGGCTCAGGCGGCCGCCAACGACGCCGGCCTGCCGCTCTATCGCTATCTCGGCGGCGCGCGAGCCAACCGGTTGCCCGTGCCGCTGATGAACATCCTCAACGGCGGCGCCCACGCCGACAACTCGGTGGACCTCCAGGAGTTCATGGTGGTGCCCGTGGGGGCCCGCAACCTCGCCGACGCGGTGCGGATGGGGGCCGAGGTGTACGCGGCCCTCAAGGCGGTGCTGCGGGGCCGCGGGGCGGCGACGGGGGTGGGCGATGAGGGCGGCTTCGCCCCCGACCTGGACAGCAATCAGGAGGCGCTCGAGGTCATCATGGAGGCGATCGCCGCCGCCGGGTACACGCCGGGCACCGACATCGCGCTGGCCCTCGACCCGGCCACCACCGAGCTCTACCGCGACGGGGCGTACCACCTCGAGGGCGAGGGCCGCACGCTCGACGCCGCGGGGATGGTCGAGTACTGGGTGGAGCTGGTCGACCGCTACCCGATCGTGTCGATCGAGGACGGCATGGCCGAGGAGGACTGGGACGGCTGGGTCATGCTCACCGAGCGCCTCGGCGACCGGGTCCAGCTCGTGGGCGACGACCTGTTCGTCACCAACAGCTCGCGCCTGCAGAAGGGCATCGAGCTCGGCGCCGGCAACGCGATCCTGATCAAGCTCAACCAGATCGGCACGCTGTCCGAGACGCTGGCGGCGATGGACCTGGCGAGCCGCTCCGGCTACGCCTCGATGGTCTCGCACCGCTCGGGGGAGACCGAGGACACCTTCATCGCCGACCTCGCCGTCGCGACCGGCGCCGGCCAGATCAAGACCGGTGCGCCGTCGCGGAGCGAGCGCGTGGCGAAGTACAACCAGCTGATCAGGATCGAGGAGCAGCTGGGCCCCGCGGCCTCGTATCCGGGACGGTCGGCCTTCCGGGCGTGAGAGGCCGAGCGGCAGGAACACGCCGACCCGGCGCGTACCCCCATCCACACGGGGGCCGCCGGCCCGACCCGACCTGCCAGGACGATCATCAGCCCCAGGCGCATCATCGTGGCGGGACTCCTGACCGCCCTCATGGTCGGCTATGTCGGTCCGGTCAAGGGATACCTCGACCAGCGCGCGGAGCTGCGCGACGAGCGGGGGAAGCTGGCGATGCTGGAGGAGCGCCGCGATGCCTTCCGCACCCAGCTCGCCGCCCTGGGCCAGGACCCGGTGCTGGAGGCTCGGGCACGGCAGCTCGGGCTGGTGAGGCCGGGCGAGCGCGCCTTCCTGGTACGGGGCGACCTCGACCCCCCGCCGCCGGTGCAGGAGGACGGCGGTGACGACGGTCCCTTCGGCTGGGTCACCAGCAGGTTCTGACCGCCGGGCGCTGACCGCGCTCCTCGGGCGCGAGCCGTTCACCGACTTCCGCGTCGCCGTGCGGTGCCCCTACGGGGCGCCCGCCGTGGTGCGCAACGCGCCGATCGACCTGCGCGGGCGGCCCTTCCCCACGCGCGACTGGCTGGCCTGCCGCGCTCTGGCCGAGGCCGTGAGCCGGCTCGAGGCGTCGGGCGGCGTGCGCGCTCTCGAGGCCGACGAGGAGATGACCGGGCACCTGCACGACGCACACCGCCGGCACCAGGGCCTGCACGCGGGCCACCGGGTGGCGGGCTCCGGCGACCCGGGCCACGTAAAGTGCCTCCACGCACACCTGGCCTTCGCGATGGGCGAGGGGGGCTCGCCGATCGGCGACTGGATCGCCGCCCGGGCGGGGATCGCCTGGCCGGAGCGCTGCTGCGTGGCCGGCGAGCTCTCGGGCGACTCGTGAGCGCCTGGGACCCCGCGGTCGCCACGGCGTCGTTCTCCTGGGACGAGGGCCTGGCGCGGCTCGAGGAGCCCGTTCCCCCGGCGGTGGCCGCCGCGCGGCGCCGGATCATCGCGGCCGTGGAGGACGAGCTGCGCCGGCGTCTGGGCGCCACGTTCTCGCTCGCCGACCTCGCGCGCGTCTATCAGGGGGCCGCGTCCTGGTATCTCGACCTGGCCTCCCAGGTCGCGCCGCGCGCGCCGGAAGCCTGGGACCCCGCGGTCACCCTCGACGCCGCCTTCGGCGTCCATCGCCGCCACGCGACCGACGCCCGCGCGTGACGGCCGCCCCGCGCCGCCGGCGCCCCCGCAAGATCACCCTCGGCCTGGCGCTGGTGCTGGCCGTGCTCGCCCTGGTGGCCGGGATCCTGGTGGGCTACTCCGCCCGGGGGGACTCGCCCCCCGGAGGCATGCTCACCGAGGATCGCTCGGTGCCGGTGGTCACCGTGACCGTGCCCGCCGAGCCGTAGGCGCCGGGACCTCGCCGGGTGCGGGGGCGGTCCAGGTCTCGGCGAGCTGCGGCGACCGGGTCTCGCCGCGCTCGATGAGCGCGTGGATCTCGGGCAGGGCCTCCCGGCGCAGGTAGATGTGGCGCTGGCCCACGCTCGGCTTCTCGCCGAGGAGACCCGCGCGCAGCAGCGCCTCGGCCACCTCGAGCGCCTGGCGACGCTCGTGCGCGGCGGCGCCGCGGTAGAAGTGGCCGAACTCGGTGTGGTAGCCCACGCCCACCTTGCCCATGCGCAGCATGCGCTGGAGCACCACGCGCGCGTGCCGGCGGCGCGGACACGGGTCGTCGGCGATGGCGAGGCTCGGCGGCTCGTGCCGCTCCTCCGCCGGCAGGCCCTCACAGCCCCAGTCGCGCAGCGACCCCACCAGCTCCCAGGGGTAGGCCGGCAGGTCCACGGGCTGGCCGTGGTCGGCCAGCGCCAGCGCGACCTGCACGGGGTGCACCGACAGCTCGCGCGCCAGCGCCACCAGGCCCTCGCCCTTGGCGCTCGGGATCGCGTGGAGGGGGAGGTCGGGGCCTCCCAGCGTCATCCCCGCCGGCAGCTGCTCCACGTCGGCCCGGCTCGGAGACGCGAAGGCGTGGGCGAGCGCCACGGCGGCGAGCTCCTCGTCCATGTCCGGCGCCACCAGGCAGGTGAAGTCGTGCCACTCCTGCAGGCGCACGGTGTGGGGGTCGGCCTCGCCCAGGACCGCGGCGTCGAGGCAGCGGGCGAGGGCCAGCGCGGGCCCCTTGGGCCAGAAGGCCATGGCGTCGGCGATGCGCACGGGCAGGGCCCAGGCGCGCTCGCCCCGGACGGTCCGGCCGGCCCAGACCCAGAGCGTGTAGTGGCGGGCGTGGAGCTCCCGGGCGGACGCCGCCAGCGTCTGCAGGACGGCCTCGTGCGGCTCGCCCCGCTCCCAGGCGTACAGGCCGTGTGCCACCTCGCCCAGCGGGCGATTCAGATCCTGGAAGGTCACGCTCGCCGCCATCCTCCAACGGTAGCGCGGGTCGAGCCGGGCGGACCTGGCGGATCGGGGGGCGCCGCGTTCAGTCCGGCACGGGGGGTCGCCCCTCGGCCGTCCGTCGCCTCAGCCAGGTGAGCAGCCGCCCGCGCTGCTCGTCGTCCAGCCAGTGAGCCGCGGCGTGCTCGAGCCGCTCGATGGCCGTCCCGGCACCCGCCATCGCCTGGTTGCGCCCGGTGCGCCACGCGATCCATCCCACCAGGCGCTCGGCGTCCCCCTCCCCCACGTGGAGGCGGCAGAACGTGAGGAGGTCGTCGGGGGAGGCGAGCACGGGCCGGTCACGATAGCGAACACATGTTCGTGCCTCGTACGACCTGGCCCGCGGGCCCGGGGCGGGGGCCGCTCCTTCTCCCCAGGGCGATACCCGAGGAGGGCGCGGGGGGGCGACCCTGCCGCCGTGGACACGCGGGACATCGCGAGGCGCTTCCGGCTGCCCCTGCTCCTGACCGTCGGCGTGATCGTCTACGGGACGGTCGGCTACTGGCTCGTCATCAACGAGGCGAGCCTGCTCGACGCCCTCTACTGGACCGTGCTGACGCTCGGCGGCGTCGGCTTCCGCGACACGCAGCTGGCCGGGCCGGGCGCGGAGGTCTTCTCGATCAGCTTGATCGTGGCGTTGCTCGTGGCCGTGGTCCTCACGGCGGCGATCGGCAGCGACCTGGTGGCGTCGGGCGACCTCGCCCGCGCTCGGAAAAGGAGAAGGATGGACCGGAGAATCGCGGCGCTGCGGGACCACTTCGTGCTCTGCGGCTTCGGCCGCGTGGGCCGGGTGATCGTGTCCGAGTACCGGAAGCTCGACATCCCGGTCGTCGTCATCGAGATCGACCCCCGCTCCCAGGAGGAGCTGCACGACCTCGACGTGCCGCACCTGATCGCGGACCCACAGAACGACGGCGTCCTGGAGGAGGCGGGCATCGAGCACGCGCGCGGCATCATCTGCGCGGTCGACTCGGATGCGATCAACGCCTTCATCGCGCTGAGCGCACGGACCCTCAACCCGCGCCTGGTGATCATCGCGCGGGCGGCGGACCCGGACTCGGTGTCGAAGCTCGCCCGCGTCGGCGTGGACCACGTGGTCTCGCCCTATGCCCTCACCGGCATGCGCATGGCGGCGGACTCCCTGCTGCCGAGGGCATCCGACATCACCGCCGCCCCCGAGGTCGTCGTGCCCGGGAGCGGCTGACCGGGGAGGGGTGACAAACCTGGTGGGGCTCCGGCCTTCGGTCGGGGCGCCCCCAGGCGTTCTGGCTCCGCGCCCGGCCCCCGTCATATCCTCGGCCCGGGAGGTGGATGCGATGGACGAGCCCGGGGAGAAGGCCGGCCTCCGGAACGCCTGGGGACGGGTCGCAGACACCTACGAGGCCGGTTGGGCCGAGCGCACGGCCCATCTCACGGCGATCGGCCTCGACGCGCTCCAGGCGCCCGAGGGAGGACGGGGCCTGGACATCGGGTGCGGCCCCGGCCTGACCACCGTCGCCCTCGGCGAGCGGCTGGGGACGGGGGAGGCGCTGGGGGTCGATTTCGCGCCCGCGATGGTCGAGCGGGCGACGGCGCGCTACGGGAACCGCCCGGGCCTCGCGTTCGCGGTGGACGACGCCGAGCGGCTCTCTCAGCCCGATGCCGCGTTCGACGTGGTCACGTGCAGCTTCGGCCTCATGTACTGCTACGACGCCGCGGCGGCCGTGCGCCAGATGGCGCGGGTGGTCCGTCCGGGCGGCCGCGTGCTGAACGTGGTCTGGGGCCGTGGGCCGAACGTGTGGTTCATGCCGATCATCGAGCTGATCGAGTCTCGGGCGGAGTACTACTCGGCCGTCTGCCCGCTGATGTTCTTCTACGGCCTGCCCGGGGTCCTCCCGCGGATGCTCGACGAGGTGGGCCTCGACACGGTCGTGACCCGCACGATCGACGGTCGCCTGCGATACCCCACCGTGGAGGAGGCGGTCGAGGCGGCGATCGTCACGGGCCCCCTGTGGGGCCTGTTCTCCAACCGGCTCGATGCCGCACGGCAGGCCGAGGTGCGCGAGGCGTTCACCGCGCACGTGGAGAGCGTGGCGGAGACCGGCCCGGACGGCATCGTCCTGCCGGGTGAGGTCGCGGTCGTCGTGGGAGAGCGCCCGGCCTCCGGCGGGTAGCGTTCCCCCATCTCCTTGACAAGGGGGCCCTCGCCGGCGGCTGAGGGCGGGTGGCCGGGGCGGCGCGCCGCCCCGGCCCCGGCGCTCAGACCAGCGCCCGCTCCTGGATCTCCTCCAGCGACTCCCGCCGGCCGGTCACGTTCCAGATGACCTCGCACAGGGTGGCGAAGCGGACCTGATCGTCGTGCATCCGTGCCTTGGTCTTGCGCTTGGCGCGGCCGTTCGAGCCCGGGACGGTCTCGGAATCCAGTTCCTTCCGGGCCTCACCCAGCATCCACTGGATGGTGTCGAGTGCGTCGTACTCGGATTGGTGGCTCATGTCGCCTCCCGAGGGGGTGAGGTGGAGGAACACGGCTGCGGATCCCGGGATACCCGCGCCGCCATTGCGTGGAACCTATCGCGCGCGCGGCCGGGCGACTAGAACGCCGGCGTCGGAGCGCCTCCTGGGGGGTCTCACCGCGGCGGCGCCCCTGGCGCCCGTGGATCCATTGCCGCTCTCAAACGACGCCGGCTGGGAGGAGGGGCCCGTGGGTCACGTCTCGTCGTCCTCGTCGTCGTCGCCGGGCTCCACGACCTCGTCGAGCGAGATCTCCTCGATCTCGTCCGCCTCGGGCAGCACCACCGCGTCGGCCGCCTCGTCGGCGTCGGCCTCGGGCTCGACCTCGATCTCGACCACGGGCTCCCCCTCCAGCACCTCCGCGAGGGCGGGCGTGAGCCGGTCGGCGTCGTCCTCGACGTCGGCCACGACGTCGTCGTCCTCGGTCAGTCCCTCGATGAGCAGGGGGTCGGTCTCGAACTCGTCCACCTCGAGGAGCTCGGCCTCGTCGGCGCGGCCCTCCGGGTCCCAGCGGACCTTGACCTCGCCGTCGAGGATCTCGGCCTCCGCGAGCGCGACCGGGTCGCGCGAGGTGAGCTCACCCGGGGCGGGCGGGGGTGCCGCCTCGGCGCGCAACTCGGCCGGATCGGCCGTGAGCCAGAGCGTGATCTGGCGTGCGCGCTTCGAGACCGCGTGGACCAGCGCATAGCGCGACCCATCGACGTGCTGAAGCGACTGATCCAAGCGCCGTCCGTACAGCATCCAACCTCCCCGGCCGTTTATGGCACGTGTCAAACCAGCCCTCCATACTAGCTGTCCAACGCGGCACCGCTCAGCCCCGACCCCGCGTCATCGGCGCAAGGAGGCCTCCCACGATGCTGGTGCTGACCCGAAAGGCCAATCAGAGCATCATGATCGGCGACAACATCGAGGTCTCGGTGCTGTCCGTGCTCGGCGAGAAGGTGCGCCTGGGGATCCAGGCGCCGCGAGACGTGCCGGTGTTCCGGAAAGAGGTCTTCCTGGAGATCCAGGCTCAGAGCGTGGAGGCTCAGAGCGTGGAGGCCGCCGGCCCGGCCGGCGAGGTGCTCGACCAGGCTCCCAGCTGAGGGGCGAGGGCCTCCGCGATGAGGCGGTAGGACCGCAGGCGCTCGGCGTGATCGTGCACCGAGGTCATGACCATCAGCTCGTCCGCACCGGTCCGCTCGGCGAGGTCCAGAAGCTCCGCGGCGACCGCGGGCGGGTCGCCGAGGACCTGGGCGCGCCGGTAGCGGCGCACCTGGTCGAGCTCGGCCGGCGTGTAGTCGTGGGCGGCCGCCTCCTCGGGTGAGGGCAGCGGGCCCGGGCGGCCCGAGCGCATCCGCACCACCCCGAGCGCCATCGAGCCGGCGAGATGCTCGGCCCGGTCGCCGTCCTCCGCGCAGACGGCCGACACCGTGAGGATGGCGTGAGGCTCCGGGCAGCGGTCGGAGGGCCGGAAGCCCTCGCGGTAGAGCCGCATCGCCGCCTCGGTCCCGCGCGGGGTGAGGTGGCGGGCGAAGGCGAACCCCGTGCCGAGGGCCGCGGCGGCCTGGGCCCCGTAGTCGCTCGAGCCCAGGATCCAGATCGGGGGGAGCGGGACGTCCCGAGGCTCGGCGTTCACCGAGCGGAACGGATGGTCCGGCGGGAACCCGTCGCCCCCGTACGCGAGGAGCTCCAGGAGTTGCTGGGGGAAGTCGTCCGCCGAGAGCGCCTCAGCCGAGCGCCGGAGCGCGATCGCCGTCAGCTGGTCGGTGCCGGGCGCCCGCCCGAGGCCGAGGTCGATGCGGCCGGGGTACAGCGCCTCCAGCACGCGGAAGGTCTCGGCAACGCGCAGCGGCGCGTGGTTGGGGAGCATGATCCCGCCGGCGCCGACCCGGATGCGGGTCGTGGCCGCCGCCACCTGGCCGATCATCACCTCCGGCGCCGAGCTCGCGAGCCCCGGCGTGTTGTGGTGCTCTGCCAGCCAGTGGCGCCGGTAGCCCCACCCCTCCACCGACTGGGCCAGGTCGATCGTGTTGCGCAGGGCCTCCGCGGCGGTGGAGCCCGAGGGGACCGGGGAGAGGTCGAGGACCGAGAGGGGAAGGCTCATGCGATCCCGGGATGGTATCGGCGCCGCCCGGCCCGGGGCGCCTCAAGTTTCGCGGGTGCAGGCCGATGAGGGGGGCGTCCCCATCGTCTGCCTCACCTCCAAGGAGGACTCGGGTCGTGAAGCGTGTCATCACGGTGTTCGTCGTCATCGACGCCGTCGTCCTCAGTGCGGTCATGGCCTGGGTGGTGCGGTAAGCACCCCTCGCAGGTCCGGGAGCGACTAGCCCGACGGCGGGTCGCTCTCCCGCCCATCCGCCGGTGCGGGCTGACCTATGCTTCCCCGGTCCCGGATCGGCGTCGCGTCGCGCGGCCGCGTCGTCGTTCTGCTCACCGCGCAACGAGACCGCTCGAGGAGATCCCCGCATGAAGGTCCACGAGGTCGACGTCCATCCCGCGCTCCCGGAACGCCTCGGCTGGCTCGGCGAGATCGCACGCAACGTGTGGTCGTCGTGGAGCCCCGAGGCCGGGGACCTCTTCTCCCGGCTCGACCCCGAGGCATGGGAGCGGCTCAGCCACAACCCGGTCGCGCTGCTGCGCGGCCTGCCGCAGGAGAAGCTGGACGCCGCGGCGGCCGACGAGAGCTTCGTGGCCATGGTGGCCCGGGTGGCCCGCCGGCTCGACGCCTACACCTCGGAGCCCGGCTGGCTGCGGTCGTCCTCGGCAGAGGCCAAGGACATGCTGGTGGCCTACTTCTCGCTCGAGTTCGGTCTCGACGCGGGCATCCCGCTCTACTCGGGCGGCCTCGGAATCCTGGCGGGCGACCACCTGAAGTCGGCGTCCGACCTCGGCGTGCCGCTGGTGGGCGTGGGGCTGCTGTACCGCAGCGGGTACTTCCGCCAGACGCTCGGGCCGGACGGCGGGCAGCGCGAGCGCTACCCGTCCACGGACTGGGCCGACCTGCCGCTCTCCGACGAGGCCGACGCGTCGGGAACGCCCCTGGTCGTCCAGGTGGAGATCGGCGACGAGACCGTGGGCGCGGCGGTGCGCCGCATCCAGGTGGGCCGGGTCCCCCTGCTGCTGCTCGACGCCGACGTCGAGGGCAACTCGGCCGAGGCCCGCGAGATCACCAGCGCGCTCTACGGCGGCGACCGCGAGATGCGCATCCGCCAGGAGATCCTGCTGGGGGTGGGCGGCGTCCGGGCGCTCGCCGCGGCCGGCATGCGCCCCACGGTCTTCCACATGAACGAGGGCCACTCGGCGCTGTTGACGCTCGAGCGGATGCGCGCGCTGATGGAGGACTCCGGGCTGGGGGTCACCGAGGCCCGCGAGCAGGTCCGCGCCTCGACGGTCTTCACCACCCACACGCCGGTCCCCGCGGGCAACGAGACCTTCGAGCCTGAGCTCGCGCGCAGCTACCTCGAGCCGCTCGCCGCCGCCATCGGGGTGACCTGGGAGGAGCTGGCCGCGCTGGCCTCTCACCCGGAGGGCGACCCGCAGTTCGGGATGACGCCGCTCGCGCTGCGCAGCTCCGCCTTCGCCAACGGGGTCGCCGAGCTGCACGGCGACACCTCCCGGCGCATGTGGCGCGGCCTGTGGCCCGACCTGCCGCTCGACGAGGTGCCGATCACCAGCGTCACCAACGGGATCCACACCGCGAGCTGGCTCAGCCGCGAGATGCACGAGTTGCTCGAGCGCTACGTCGGGCCGGCGCTGCGCGAGCGCCCCGAGGACCGCTCGGTGTGGGACCGCGCCGAGAGCATCCCCGCGGGCGAGCTCTGGCGCGTCCACGAGCTCTGCCGCGAGCGCCTGGTGATGCTGGCGCGCAGCCGGCTCGCGCGTCAGGGGTCGCTGCGGGTGGCGCGCCGGGTGGCCGACGACGTCCTGCGCCCGGACGCGCTCACGATCTGCTTCGCGCGCCGTTTCGCCACCTACAAGCGTGCCAACCTGCTCTTTCGCGACCCGGAGCGCCTGTCGCGCCTCCTGGGTGACGAGAAGCGCCCGGTGCAGCTGATCGTGGCCGGGAAGGCCCACCCCATGGACGTGCCCGGCAAGGACATCCTTCGCGGCGTGGTGCAGGCCGCCCAGCGCCCCCGTCTGCGGGACCGGATCGTGTTCCTCGAGGACTACGACATGCACATGGCGCGCTACCTGGTGCAGGGGGCCGACGTGTGGCTCAACGTGCCGCGGCGCCCCCTCGAGGCGTCGGGCACCAGCGGGATGAAGGCCGCGGTGAACGGCGCGCTCAACCTCTCGGTGCTCGACGGCTGGTGGGCCGAGGGCTACTCGCCCGGCTGCGGCTGGGCCATCGGCGGCGGCGAGCAGTACGACGACCCGGAGGAGAACGACGCGGTCGAGGCCGAGGCGCTCTACAGCCTGCTGGAGAGCGAGGTGATCCCGATGTTCTTCGACCGGGACGCGTCGGGCCGCCCGCGCGAGTGGACGACGATGATGACCAACTCCATACGGCGCCTCGGCGCCGCGTTCAACACCGGCCGGATGGTGCGCGACTACGCCGAGCGTGCCTACCTGCCGGCGCACCGATCGCTCGTGGCCCTCGCCGCGGACTCGAGCTCCGGGGCCCGGCGGCTGGCGGCGTGGCGCGAGCGGATGCAGGAGGCCTGGCCGCAGGTGAGCGCCAGCAGCAGCGTGGCCGCCGACGGGCCGGTGGCGGTGGGCTCGGACGTCCGCGTGGACGTGCGCGTCAACCTCGGAGGGCTGTCGCCGGACGACGTCCGCGTGGAGGTCGTGGCCGGCGTGCGCAACGGCGACGGGCTCTCGCCGCGGAGCGTCGTGGAGGGCGTCCACGAGGGCAGGGCCGGCGGCGTGGAGCGCTATCTGGCCGTGGTGCCCACGGCCTCGAGCGGCCGGCTGGCCTGCGCCGCGCGGGTCGTGCCGCTGCGCCCCGACGGGGCCGGGCCCGAGCCGGAGTTCCTCATCGCCTGGGCCGACGACTGAGGTCGTCGGCCCTCCCGGACTCGTCCGCGACCCGCGGGCTCAAGGGCGTTCCCCATCCGGCCGACGAGAAGCCGGTATGCCCGAGAACCCCTTCAGCGGCGCGTCCACGGAGGAGTTGTTCGACCGCGCGATCGCCCTCGGCGCCGAGGCCCGCGAGGCGCTGGCCCGCGGCGACCGCGACGCGTGTGAGCCGTTCGCCCTGCGGCTGCGGGCCACGGTCGGCGAGATCGCGCGGCGGCTCGACCGCGGCGACGGCCCCCTGGGGGGGCACCTCGAGGCGATCCACCACTACGTCGTGGAGCGCCTCGCCGCCACCACGCTCGACGTGGCGACGCTCGAGGGCATCGTCTCGGATCTGGAAGTCCTGCGGGAGGCCCGTGTGGCCCTGGGGCGCCCGCCCGGCCCCGGCCCCACCCCGGAGCGGGAGCGGTCGCCCTCCCGTTGAACTGAGCGGCCCGTCGTGCGAACCTGCATGTCCGTTCGCAACAAACGTAACGAGGTAATTGCGCCATGCGGGTCAAGGACGCGATGAGCCCCATCAGCGCGACCGTCGGTCTGGAGCACACCCTGCGGCAGGCCGCGAGGCGGATGATCCAGCACCGCACCGGGGCCGCGGTGGTCATGGACGGCAGCCTGCCCGGACCCGCGGTCGTCACCGAGCGCGATCTCCTTCGCGCGGTCGCGGGCGGGGCCGATCCGGCGGTGGAGATGGTCGAGGCGCACATGACCGGTCAGCTCGTGACCGCCGCGCCCGATTGGGCCATCACCGACGCGGCCACGCTGATGGTGAAGCACGGGGTGCGCCACGTCCTGGTGTTCGACGCCTCCGAGCTGGTGGGCATCCTCTCGATGCGCGACGTCGTCCGTGTGGGCGGTCTGGCCCCCCTCGCGGCGACCCATGGGGACGGGTAGGGACCCTCCGCACGGGGGGCTCAAGAACCGGATCAGGGCGCCGATAATCGCCCTGTGACCCTCCCGGGCCCCCAGGCGACACCCTCCGCGGACGAAGCTGCCGGGCGCGTGCCCGCCTACCTCGCCCCGCTCATCCGAGAGGCCGCCGGCGCGAATGGCATCGACCCGGCGCTCCTCACCGCCATGGTCTGGGCCGAGACCGCCCTCGGACCCTGGGCCACCTGGCTGACCACCTCCGGTGGGCCCATCCGCCTCACGCCGGCCATGGCGCGTGAGCTGGGCGTGACCGACCCGCTCGACCCGGCCCAGAGCCTCGGGGGCGCCGCCCGCCACCTGCGGTGCCAGATCGAGACCTTTCGCGGCGACCTGCCCCTCGCGGTGGCCGCGTTCATCGCCGGCCCCTCCGCGGTCCTGCGGCACGACGGGGTGCCGCCCTACTCCTGGAGCCAGACCTACGTCTCCAGCGTGATGGGCTGCTACGAGGCGCTCACGGCGCCCGTCGCGGCCGGCACCGCGGGGCGACCGGTGCCCCCGCCACGCGCGACGGCCGGCATGCGCACGACCGCTATTCGCCCCGCGCAGGCTCTCTCAGGCGGAGCGAGGGGTGATGGCACGCAGGGGATCGGCGGGGTCCCGGCCGACGCCCTGCGCAGGCGCTCGAGCGCCTGGTCCGTCTGTGCCCTGTCCGGGCCGAAGCG
>JAXIPH010000201.1:0-13093 GCA_045403035.1 Thermoleophilia bacterium
GCCGGTGTCCTGCACCACCACCGGGCGGCCGGAGGCGAGGTAGGCGGCGCTGCGGTCGCCGAACCAGCCGCTGCCGGTGGCCACGAAGACGTTCTTCGCGACGCTGAACTCACCCCTCGAGCTCCGCACGAAGTCGCGGTACGAGTCGTAGGAGGCGGTGACCTCGTGCGCGTCGCGCAGGGTCCACCCCGCCTGCCGCAGCCGGGCGCGCGGCACCTCTTTGCCGGCCACCGCCAGCTCGAAGCGCGCCCGGCCGACGAGCAGCGGGAGCACCGCGAACCTCTCGAACTCGGCGTCCTTCTGCCCGAAGGCCGCGCCCTCGTACTCGAGCGCGTCGTGCGCGCGCCAGTTCATCACCGTCGTGAAGGCCGCCCGCGCGTCCGGCGGCAGCGGGTCGAACTGGTCCATCAGGACCGGGTAGAGGACGTGCCTCCAGCGGAGCCCCAGGGTGGGGACGGTGCTCCGCGGCGTCCCGACGTTCTGACCGACGGTGAAGTAGGCGTCGTAGGCCGGGGTCGACAGCCCATCCCGCCGGCGCATGTCCCAGCGCATCTGCGTCCAGCCGGGCTCCCCGTCGAGGAGGACCGTGGTGGCCCGCGCTCCGAGCTCATCGAGCCAGAGGCCGTGCGTTCCCGCGTCGATGAAAGCGTCGCACGTGGCCAGGGCGTCCCGGAGGCCGGCCTCGGACATGCCGTGGGCGCGGCCGTCCTGGTCCACGAAGCACCAGCTCGCCCCGAGCCCGAAGCGGGAGAGCAGGAGCCCGACGACCGCCGTGCCGTGGGCGCAGTCGTCGGTCATCTCCCCTCGCGCGGGATCGAAGCACGAGGACTTCCAGCCGCTCTTCTCCACCACGACCACCTGGTGCCCGAGCCGGCGCAGCCCCGCGACGAGCTGCAGCGACATCGAGAGCATCCCTCCGAGCGGGTAGCGCACCATGTAGACGCCGACAACGATCCGGGCCATCGTCAGGCCCCACCCGGCCGGGTGATCTCAGCGAGGAACGCCTCCCGGGCCGGCGCAAGGGCCGCCCGCGCTCGCGCCGCCACCGCGGACGCCCGGAGCGCCGCCTCGGGGCGCAGGCACTGCTCGAGCGCCTCCCGAAGCGCCGCCGGAGACGCGGCGTCGACCGCGAAGGCGTACGGCCAGCCGAGCGCCTCAGCCTGCCGGCAGATCTTCGCGCCCCCGCGGATCGGGTCGACGGCGAGCGCGGGCACGCCGTTCTTCAGGGCGAGCACCAGCCCGTGGAGCCGGGTCGTCACGACGACGTCGACGCGGGCGATCGCCGACTCCACCTCCGCGGCCGTCTGCAGCCCCGTGGCGTTCTCGTCGAGCCGGGTGTCGATCGGGATCACGGCCAGCTCGGCGGAGGCGAGAAGGGCATCCACCAGCCCGTCGGCCTCCTCGTGGCCGCCCCGCCCGCCGTACTCCTCCTGGGGATGGACGCGCACCAGGCCGGCGACGGGCACGAGCGGGCCCTCCGACAGAAAGGCGACATCGGGCCGGGCCTCCCGGGAGCTGTCGCGCTCGAGCAGGAGGTCGAAGGGATTCCAGTCCTCGAGCGGCTGGAGCATCGACAGGTCGAGGCCAACCAGCCGGCAGCCCGCGAAGCGGGGCAGGAACTCGGTGAGCGGCCACCCGTTGCCGAACGGACCGCACACGAACACCACGTGACGGTATGCCCGCGGATCCACGGTGCGCCAGTCCACGCCACCTCGGAAGGGCGGCGCGAGCGCAACGTCGTGCGGCACGCCGCCCTCGCGCAGCCATCGGCACACCACGTCGCGGGCCAGCAGGTCGCCGGCCGTCGCGCCCATGCGCTCGAAGCTGAACCAGCCCGCCACCAGGGCCCTCACGCGTCCGCCCCCACCCTCGGCCGCGGCGCGGCGGCGAGCGCCTCGTCCAGGAGGGCGCCGAGCACCCGGCCCGCGTCGAAGTACTCGACGGCGATCTCACGCGCGGCCCGCGCGTGACGCTCGTAGTGCGCCACCACGTCCTCGATGGCCGCCAGGGCGCCGTCGGCCGAATCGAACCCGAGCACGCCGAGGCCCGTCGGCGGTGATGGCGAGAAGCCCGTGTCCTGGACGATCACGGGCCGGCCGCAGGCCAGGTAGCAGGCGCTCCGGCAGCTGAACCAGCCAGACCGCCCGACGACGTAGCCCGACTTCGCGACGCTCAGCTCGCCTCGCGACGAGCGGATGTACGAGCGGTACGCCTCCGGCGTGCCACACGCCGAGAACGCATCGACCGCCCGCCAGCCGGCCGCCTCCAGGATCTCGGCGGGCGTGCGGCCCGCGGTGCCGCGCACCTCCGCGGGGGGGTGCTCGTCGGCCGACTCCCAGCCCGCGTGGTGCAGGGAGCCGAGCGCGATCTCGAGGGGCACAGGAGAGCGCTGGGGCAGGGCGAGCAGGCGACGCAACTCCACATCCTTCTGGCCCAGCGTGAGGCCGCACGACTCCACCGGCTCGTAGCTGGTCCAGCTCATGACGGTCGTGAGCTCCTCGCGCGCGACGGGGGTCGGCGACCACTCGGACAGCAGGACCGGCTGCCGGGTGGGCCTCCACCCGTGGGGCGTGGCGAAGGGCCCCTCGCCGATCCGCGCGCCGAAGCTGAAGAAGGCGTCATGCGCATCCACCCGGCGCGAGAAGGCGCTCGCCGGATCCGCGAGGAGCTTGGCCTGGGTGAAGACGGGGTCCGAGTCGACGTAGGCGAGCCGGGGGATGCGCCGGTAGAGCTCCGGATGCTCGAGCGTCCCGGACACGTTGACGAGGACGTCGGCGGAGGACAGCACCTCGGCTCGCCGTCGCTCGGACAGGCCGTACCAGCGCCCCTCCACCGGGAAGCGGTACATCCACCGGTCGCGGAGCCCGGCGCGCTCCATCACGTCGGCGAGGTGTCGCACGTTGTCCGACGGATCGCGGGCGATCCAGCTCTCCGGGTCGGCGCCCCCTTGAAGGCGGTAGGGCCACTCGCCCGAGTCCTCGAGGTAGTAGACATCGTGGCCGAGCCGCGCAAGGCCGGCGGGGTACTGGACGTAGTCCCATGCCACGCCGCCGAGGCGGGGGTGCTGGGCGATCAGCCCAGTGACGATGATGCGGAGCCGGGACGACGTCTGAGGACGCATCTGGGCCTACGGTCTCGGGGTCATGGTGGCGAGGCCGGTCACGCGGCCGACCCGGCCGACGCGATGCCGATGCGCCGGGCCTCGTCCTCGAGCTGGGCGAAGCGCCATTCGGCGCCGGGCTTGTGAGGGGCGTGGGGGGCGGCTCCAAGGGCACCGAAGTGCAGATACATCCTGGCGACCCTGAGGGACCAGCCATGACCGGGGGGCGCTCCGCCGGGCCAGCGGGCCCGCATGTAGGCGGCGGCCGCAAGGTCGGCTGCCTCCGGAGGCCAGCCCTCGAGGAGCGCCGCGAGATCGATCTCCCCAGCCGCCACAGCCGAGCGCTCCCAGTCGACCGGGTACACGCGGCCCGCCTTCACCAGCACGTTCTTCGGGTAGAACTCGCCGTGGACGACAGTGGGGCACGGCAGGAGGTGGTCGGCCGCGAGCTCCACGAAGGCATCGCAGAGGGCGGGCAGCCACGGATGGCGTCCCACGAGCGCCGCGGAGTTCTGCAGCGTGCGTTGCGCGCAGCCGGCGTAGCGAGACCGCCCGAAGCGGTTCAGCCCGGCGGGCGACGCCGCGCCGTCGTGCTCGTGATGGCGGTGGAACTCGGCGATCCACTCGGCCGCCGTGATGAGGGCCTCCGGGAGCGGCGCCTCGCCGAGGCGGACGCTGTCGGCGAGATACTCGATGGCCAGCCAGGCAGCGCCCGAGACCGGGTCGGCGAAGACCCCGAACGCCCGGGGCGCCGGGAGGCGCGACGGCGCCACGGCCTGCCGGTAGACGGTGAACTCGTACGTCGGCCCGGCCGGCAGGCCGTAGACGTCATGCGCCCACGGGAGGTCGTACTTCAGCAAGAGGTCGGTGAACTCCCCTCCGGCGACGCACCGCACGATCTCGCTTGGAAAGGTGCTCGAATAGGGGTTCGGGCGGCGGTCCACCACCTGCACGGGGGACGCGCGATCGAGCACGTCGCCCAGCGCACGCTCGAGCGTCGCGGTCGTCGGCCCGGCGCTCATGCCCGTCCCGCCCGGCCCAGCCGCCAGCCTCGCTCGAGCAGCACATGGCCGAGGGACCGCTCGTACTCGGCCATGCTCCGCACGGCGTGGTCGATCCCCGCGTGGCGGAAGCTCCCCGTCTCCCACCAGACGGAGTGGATGAGCCGGAACAGCTGTCCGACAGCGTGCATGCGGTCAACCTCGGCGGCTCGCACCCCGGGCCACGCCTCGGCAACCGCGGCCAGGTAGGCCCGCCGGCCGGCGCCCCCCCCGGGCAGCAGTGCGACGTCGACCGCCGGGGGGCCGACGGCTGCGGTCTCCCAGTCGAAGGCGACGAGCTCAGGGGCGCCGTTACGGACCCGGACGCGCACGTTCTTGGGGACGAAATCGCCGTGAGCGAGGGTCGAGGGCATCTCCCGGCACGCCTGCTCGACCTCCTCCCAGTCATGAGCGGCGCGGGCGAGATGTCGCCGGATGCCGTTCAGCACGGCGCGCCCTTGGGGGGAGAGGGCCGCATGGGGCATCGCCGCGTGGAGGCCCCCGTCGGCGGCGTCGAGGACCCCGCGGAAGTAGGACGGGCCGGCCTCCGGCAGCCAGTCCGCGGCCGGCCGCCCGCCGGCATGGAGCCTGGCGACCCAGCCGACGGCCAGATCGCGATGCAGGGCCTGGTCCGGGGCGTACCGCACCTCGCCGACGTCCTCGAGGAACAGCCACGCCTCTCCCTCGTGGTGCTCGACGAACCCCAGGCAGCCCGCGGTCGGCACGGCGAGCGCGGGGAGAAGCCGCTCGTAGAGACGGCGCTCGCCGGCCAGCTCCCCGGGGGGACGCCTCTTGGCGATCACGTCACCGCCGCCGGGGGCGCAGCCGCGGAGACGGAAGACGCCCGACTGCCGCCTGGCCCGCTCGAGCACCTCAATGGACGCGGGGCGAGGGGCTCGGCGCTCGATCGCGCACCAGGCCAGGTATGCCGGGTGGGTGCCGAGGCCCCTGCGCAGCACGTCGTTCGACGGCCTACCCACGCGCGCTCACCTGCACGCGCGCGCGCACCACTCCGCCGAGCGTGCGCCCGACCTCCTCCCGCTCGGCGCCGGACGCGGCCGGCGCCGCGGAGTGCACGCGAGCCGATGCTGTGAGCCGGCCGGTCATCCGCGCGGCTGCGGGATCGCGGGGTCGTCCGCCTCGGGGCTCGTCCTCGAGCGCGGCGCGACGACCCGCCCGGCGTCGAGGTGGAGCCGCAGGTCGCACCCGTCCAGGGTGCTGAGGCGGTGAGCGATCACGAACGTCGTACGGCCCAACATGAGCCGCTCGGTGGCGGCCATGATCGCCGCCTCGGTCCGGACGTCGACGGCGCTCGTCGGCTCGTCGAGGATCAAGATCGGCGCGTCCTTGAGAAATGCCCGGGCGAGCGAGACCCGCTGGCGCTCACCGCCGGACAGGGTCATGCCGCGCTCGCCCACCGACGTCTCGTATCCCTCGGGCAGGGCGGCGATGAAGTCGTGGACGTCGGCGGCCCGCGCAGCCTGCTCGATCTGCTCGGGCGTGGCGCCGGGCATTCCGTACGCGATGTTCTCGGCGATCGTCGTCGAGAAGAGGACCGGCTCCTGGAGGACGATCGCGAACTGATCCCGGAAGTCGGCGAGCCGGTACTCGCGGATGTCGATGCCGTCGAGGACGACCTGCCCCCGGGACGGGTCGTAGAAGCGGGTGAGGAGGCTGATCAGCGTGGTCTTGCCCGCCCCGGTGCGCCCGGTGATGCCCACCCGCTGACCCGGCTCCGCGCGGAAGGAGATGCCCTCGAGAACGGGGCGCTCGGAGTCGTACGCGAAGGCGACATCGCGGAACTCGACCTGGCCGGCAGCCCGGTCGAGGCGGCGGCCGTTCGGAGGGTCGGCCACGTCCGGCTCCTCGTCGAGGAGCGCGAATGCCCTCTCGGCGCTCGCGAAACCGGACTGAAGCGCGGCCACCTGCCGGCTCATCGTGGAGAGCGGGCCGTAGAGCTGGGCGAGGTAGCCCATCACCAGGAGCAGGGAGCCGAGCGTGATCGAGCCGGACTGGACGCTCCGTACCCCGACGAAGAGGACCGCGCCGGTGCCGAGGGCCGTGACCAGCCCGATCGCCACCCAGAACGAGCCGTCCACCAGCGCGACCCGCAGGCGCGCCCGCATGCCCTCCCCCGCCCGGGTGGCGAAGCGGAGCTCCTCACGATCCTCCTGGCCGAAGGCCTTCACGACCCGAACCGAGGTGAGGACCTCCTGGATCACCGCAAGGGCGCTGCTCTCGAGCACCTTCACCTCCCGGTGGCGGGTGCGCAGGCGCTTCCGGTAGGTCCAGGTCAGGACGCCGAGCACGGGGGCGACCGTCAGGGCGATCAGCGCGAGGCTCGGCTCGATGGCCCAGGTGATCAGGAGCATCGACGAGAAGGTGATCGCCGCAGCGATGAAGGGGATCACGCCGTCCACTGCGACGCTCGGGACCGCGGTTGCGTCCCGCTCGATCCGGTACGCCGAGTCGGCGGTGCCCCTGCGATCGTGGTACGCCAGGGAGAGCCGCTGCGCATGCCGGAACAGATGGGTCCGGAACAGGAGCGCGAGGCGCTCGGTCGTGTACGTCCTGAGCAGGCTCATGGAGAGCGACCGCAGCTGGGCGACGAGCTCCACCCCCACCAGCAGCAGCACCGCGAAGACCAGCAGGCCGGTCTCCGACGAGGTCAGGGACGCCGGCGCGAGGGCGTCGAGCACCCCGGTAAGGGGCTGGCCCCCGATGACGTTGTCCACGGCGATCTTGAGGGGGACGGGGAGCAAGAGCGCGAGCGGCGTGGACAGCAGGCTGAGGGCGAAGATCCCGGCGATGTGGCCCCAGAACGGCCGGGCCTCGCGCAGGACGCGCCGGTAGATCGTCCAGTCGCTGTATCGCCCGTCCGCCCTCACGGAGCCGTGGGCTCGTGCTCGGTCGGCGTCGACGGCCACGGCGGGGCTGGGGCCGGGGTCCGGTTGGGGCGGCGAGCCGGGCTCGGTGGGAGGGTCGGCGGCCGCGCCACCGGGGCGGGCGGCAGCTCCGCCTGCGCGGCTCGAGGCGGCGACGATCGCCAGCAGGGCGGCGAGGGCGGCGAGCGGCGCGATGCGCCTCACGCCCGCTGCGATGCGGCTGGGCGGCACAAACGCCTCAGCCGTCCGCCGGCCGCTGGGCCGCCACGTCGAGTCGCTCCTCCAGCTCGTGAACCGCATCCTGTCCCGCCTTCCCGTCCCCGAGACCGTGGAGCGCTTGGACGACCGCAGAGAGGGCCCCTCCGGACTCCCGCAGCATCGCCAGGCCGAGAACACCCGCGGCAGCGCCGAGTATTCCACCGGCCACCATCGCCCCGTCGGCGAGTGCCAGGCCGCAGAGCAGCGTCAGGGCGGCCAGCAGGACGAGGGACCAGACCGGCCAGGAGGGCGACACACGGGCCCGTACGTACTGGGCCGGCCCATGGTCCTCGACGGCGAACCGCACGCGCGCCGAGCCGAAGAGGCCCCCGCGCGCCTCGAGGTCCCATCGGTCGAATGCGCCGCCCTGTTCGACCACGACGCCGCTGCGCTTCAGCGTCCGCTCGACCTTCCTGAGCCGCTCGTTGGGCTCGCGCCAGTCGTCGCACCAAACGCTCGTCTCCCGCGGGCGGGGGACGACGAAGCCCGACGTGCGCCCGCGGCGCCACGGGGTGAGCCCGTAGTCGATCCGGCCGGCCAACCGCGCCAGCGGCTGCGCCGCGGTGAGGAACGCTGTCAGCGCCTGGAGCCGCCGGCGCTCCCGATCGCCGCGGACGCTGAAGCGCGCGCGCGCCCCGCGGATGATGGCGCCGACGAGGGTCGTCGTCAGCGCAAGGGCGGCGAGCGGCAGCGCCACCAGGAGCGGCGGCCACGCGAGCCCCACGAGGCCGAGTGCGGTCATCATCACGATGGCCAGGTACCACTCGGGCATGAAGGGCGCCCCGCTCAGGATGCCGGGCGATCGCTGGTACAGGGACTGGAACGGCGCCGCTCCCCAGATGCCGTGATAGATGCGGCCGGCCCGCACGCCGATCCGGCGCAGCACCGCGCTCCCGTACACGGAGCCCGCCCACGCCACGTGCCCGAGGGCGTTGTACTTCTCGGGCCACTTGCGCTCCAGGAGGGCCTCGGCTCGGCCGTAGCCCCGTTGCTGCCGCCAGTATGCGCGTACCGAGGGCCGGCGGTGGTGCCACACCACCGCCGACGGGCTGAAGCCGATCTTCCAGCCCGCGTGCTGGATCCGCCAGCACGCGTCGACGTCGTCGCCGGCGACGACGAAGGTCGGGTCGAACCCGTCGATCGCGGTGAGCGCCCCGCGCCGGAACGCCATGTTGCACCCGGGGATGTGCTCCGCCTCCCTGTCGGACACCAGCACGTGGATCGGGCCGCCCGGAGCGTGGCCGACCGCATGCGAGACGGGCGGGTCGTCCGGCGGGGTGACGTTGGGGCCACCGATCGCCGCGTAGTGGGTCGTGAGGAACGACCAGGCCAGGTACCGGAGCCAGTCGCGGTCGGGGTACGCGTCATCGTCGAGGTACGCCACGATCTCGCCGCTCGCCGCCTGCCAGCCCGTGTTCCGGGCGGCGCTGAGCCCACGGTTCTCCTGCGAGATCAGGCGGACGTCGTAGCCCTCGGCGATCGTCGCCGTGCCGTCGGTCGATCCGTCGTCGACGACGATGACCTCGAGGTCCGGATAGTCGATCTCGCCGACGGCGTCCAGCGTCTGCCGGATCGTCCGGGATCCGTTGTAGGAGCAGATGACCACCGAGACGCGCGGCCACCGGACGTCGGATGGGAACGGGGCCGTCTGGAGGGCCCTCGACACCGCCGTCAGGGCCGGCTTCGGGGTGCGATCCTGGCGCGTGAGCCCGAACGCCCAGTCCTCGACCTGGAATCCGGCCCGGTGCCACTCGTCGGTCCAGGAGAAGACGAACAGCCCGGCGCAGCCCGAGGTGAACGCGGTCCGGATCTGCCAGTCGAGGACCTCGGCCTGGTGTGCCTCGCCGTTGCGCATCGCGTCCAGCCCCACCTCGCTCATCAGCAGCGGGCGGTCTCCGGCGATGTTGTGGAGCCGGGCGATGTATGCGTCCAACCGCTGCCGGGACTCGAGGTAGACGTTGAACGCGACGAGGTCGAGGAACGGGAGCTGGAAGTACTCGGTGCTCGGATAGTTGACGTACGTGACGATCCCGTCCGGGTCCTCCTCCTTCACCACCCGGTAGAGGCGCTCCAGGAACCGCTCGATCCGGCGCCGGCCGAGCCAGCGCGCCAGCGTGGCGGGGATCTCGTTGCCGAGGGCGTAGCAGAGGAGGGCCGGGTGCCCCGCGACCGAGCGCACCTTGTCCCTGACGATGGCCTCCACGTCCGGCGCGTCCTCGGGGTCGGCGAGGTAGCCGGCGTACTGCTCGGCCGACAGCCCGACCATCACCCGGAGCCCGTGCCGCGCTGCGGCGTCCAGGAGCGTGACCGGGGGCGTGGTGTGCGGGATGCGGACGGTGTTGAAGCCGGCGGCCGCCATCTGCGCGAAGTCGCGCTCGATCTTCTCGTGGAACCAATACTCGTTGCCGTCGGCGTCGGGCGCGAACGCGCCGTAGGTCACCCCCTTGACGTAGAGCTTCTCGCCGCCGCAGTAGAGGAATTTCCCGAGCGCGGCCGGACGCTCGCCGGGTCTCGGGCCGGCGGGAGCGGCACGTGAGGTCGCGGCGGGCCCACTGAGCGTGGCCTGGGAGCCGTCGAGCGTCGTGGTGCGGCCCAATGCGGTGCGGTCGTCGTCCACGGCCGCTACCCGGGGATGATCTCGGGGTCGCCCGCCGCTGCCCGGGCGTTGAAGTCGGCCAGGATCGCGTTGACCCCGGCGACCAGGTCGTGCCGCCCCCTGCGCTCCAGGAGAGGGATCAGGTCCGCGTAGCCGTCCGCAAGGTTGCTCACCCAGATCATGCGGTACTGGATGACCGTCTGGAGCAACTCCCGGTCGACGTCGCGCTCCTCGAAGGCGGCCGACTCGTGGAGCTTTCCGAGGGCGACGAGCGTGAGCATCGTGCGGATGCACTTCTCGCACGTGCCGCAGTTGGTCGTCCCGCGCCAGTCGTGGACGCAGACCCTGATGTTGTCGAGGCCGGCCGGCCATTCGGCGACGAGGCGGGTCCGCTCGAGCCGCGGCATGTAGGTCCCGTGGTGATGCACCTGCAGGTGCGCGCTCGAGTAGTACGGGTCCAGGAGCGGACTCGAGCCCGCAGGGACGAAGGGATGCTGCGCGTCGATGCTCGCGGCGATGTACACGTGGCGGAAGTCGCCACTGAGGCAGTGCGCCGAGGAGAGGAACTCGGCGCCGAACGAGCTCTTCGCGAAGAACCAGCCGTCGCGGTCCAGGGACCAGAGGTTGGTCCGCACGAGCAGGACGTCGACACCGACGTCGTCGCATACGCGACGGGCGGCCTCGATCTTGCCTGCGTCGGGGTTGGAGGCGAATGACCCGTTGCCGCCCGCCTCTTCCACGAAGTCCACGAGCAGGCACGAACGGATCGCGAGCGGGTGATCGCGGGGGAACCACACCCGGTTGGCCCGGAGCGTCGCGAGGGAGTCGATCCCGCACGACAGGAGCGAGAGCGCACGGTCGCCCGTCGGGACCCGGGCCTCCAGGCCGCTGCTCTCGATCGACGGCGGCGTGCCGAGCTCCGGATACCAGGCCCCGAGTGTCAGTAGCGGTGCCATGAGCTGGTCCATGAGCATCGGGCAGAGGGCGCCCTCGACGCGGATCCGGCGCTCTCCCTGGTGCCATGCGGGGAGTATCAGGCCGACCAGGAAGGCGTTCGGGTCCGGCATCAGCGGCGCCGAGTGCTCGGGCCCGGTCTCGTAGAAGACGGTCTGCTCGGGGCGGCCGCAGCTCTCCCAGGTGATCGTCGCCTCGACACGCCGGACGCCGTCCCGATCCTGCAGGTCGATGTCCGAGATGATCATTCGGCCACCGATGCCGGCTCGCCGAGTAGCTCGGCGCCGAAGGGATCGAGGGTCGCCAGCTCCCGCTCGATGAGGTCCCGGACGCCCTCGTCGTTCCACCGCGCCTCGAGGTCCGGAACCGCCATCAGCCGGTCGAGGATCGCTTCGTGGCGCTCGCGGATCCGGGCGATCTCGATGTAGGGATGACACTCGAACGCGACCATCGTGTACAGGGGCACGAAGCGGTCGGGAGCGAGCGAGTGCAGTCTCTCCTCGATCGCCTTCCGACGCACGAAGCCCGGATCGCGAGCCGCGCGGGCGAGCTCGTCGAAATGCTGCTCGGCGAGCGTGATGGCGGCCTCGCTGTTGGCGAGCCGCTCCCCCTCGAACGCGCCGAGCGCCTCGCCCCAGTCGTGCCCGGTTTCCTCGAGACACTCCATGAGCACACGGCAGTCCTCGAAGCCTGCGTTGAGGCCTTGGCCGAGGAACGGCACGAGCGTGTGCGCCGCGTCTCCGATGAGGCTGAGCCATCCCCCGTGCACCCAGGGCGAGCACCCGGAGCTGAGCAGCGGGGCCGGGGTGCCGTTGAAGAAGTCGTGAGCGGGGTTCTCGAGGTTGGCGGCGAGGTCGCCGCAGCTTCCCGAGAGGAAGTCCTCGAGGGTCTCGCGATCGCTGAGCGAGGCGAACGACATGTCGCCCTGAGCCGGCATGAAGATCGAGATCGTGAAGCTGCGGTCGAGGTTCGGGAAGCCGACGATCATGCAGTCGCCCCGCGGCCAGAGGTGCAGGGCGAACTCGGCGTACGCGAAGTCGCCGGACGGGGACGGCCGGATCTTGAGCTCCCGATAGGAGATCGGCGACAAGCGCTGGTAGAAGCGGAAGCCGGGGTCCCTCAGCAGGCTCCGTCGGACGGCGGAGAACGCGCCGTCCGAGGCCAGGGCACGGCTCGTCTCGAGCTCGAGCGGCACACCCGTCGCCGTGGTCAGCGACAGCGTGCGGCGCTCCACGTCCACCGCATGACAGCGGTGGCCGAAGTGCACGAGGATGTTGTCGTACTCCTCGGTCAGATCGAGCAGCCGGATCGTCAACTCGGCCCGTGAGACAGAGAAGATCGCGTCCCCCTGCGGCGTGTACTTCTGGAAGCGCAGCCGGCCATCCTCAGCGTGGATCATCCGGCCGCCCAAAGGGAGCGAGATGGCCCGCACGACGCCGTCGACCCCCGCCGCGCGGAGCGCCTGCCACCCGCGCTCGGCAAGGGTGAGGTTGATGGACCGCGCGCCGGGCAGGGAGTTGATCCGCGGGTCGGGGCGAGCCTCGAAAACGGAAACGTCGTAGCCCCGCTGGGCGAACATGATCGACAGCAGGAGACCGACCGGTCCGGCGCCGACGATCGTCATGTCGCGCGAGGAAGGAGCACCTGTGCGAAGGGGCATGGACGCTCTCAGGGTCGTGGTGTCGATGGGATTGCCGGGACGGAAACTCCCTTGGGCGGCGCGGCTCACGCGCTCACAGGCGGTGGGTGATCCCGCCGCCCGTTATCCCCTCAACGCAATCGGAGCCGAAAGGTCGGCTCTATCTCCCCAAACGGCTGCTACGGATGCCGTTCGCCCGCCCGCGTAGGCCACTCGGCGGACCCCGGCGGTGCCGCCTGCGGTGCGGCAGTGGGCGATGCCGGAGCCTGGCCCGCCGGTGACGGACCCGCCGGGGACGGCGTCGCCGGCGCCTGGTCCGCCACAGACGGGGGGCCCGGTGACTGACCCGCCTGACCGGTCTGCGCAGGAACCGCCGGGCGGGTGGGCGCCGAGCCCTGCGCCTGGTCGGGGCTGGGCGGGGCCGGCGCGGGGCGCGAGCCGTTGCCTGCGCCGGTCGCGGCGCCCGATCCGTGATCGGCTGCGGCCGAGGCCGGTTCGGCGGGCTTGCCGGGCGCGTCGGGCTTGCCGGGGGCGTCGGGCTTGCCGGGGGCGTCGGGCTTGCCGGGGGCGTCGGGCTTGCCGGGGGCGTCGGGCTTGCCGGGGGCGTCGGGCTTGCCGGGG
>JAXIPH010000023.1:0-5923 GCA_045403035.1 Thermoleophilia bacterium
GCGCCGCCCGCCGCCGCGGCGCTGCCCGGCGACACCGCGGTTGGGATGGACTCGCTCGTCGCCGCCGGCGCAACCACGGCCGATGCGACGGGGGGCGCCGCAGCCGAGTCGCCGGCCGCCGCAACCTCGACTTGCGATCCCTCCGGCGTTCGGTCACTCGCAGTCGTCGACACCGGAGGGGGCACCCGCGTCGCAACGGGGCGCGGGTCCGAAGAAGTGCCGGCCGATGTGCCGATGAGCACCGGCCCCCCGATGGCGATGGTGGCCGTCACCACCGCGAGCTTCACTACGAGGCCGCCGCCCAGACCTGCCAAGACCCCGGCGACCCCGGCGCCGGCACCGGCCCCGGTCACCATTGCGCCAGCCCCTCCACCCGCCGCACCGGCCCCGGCGAGGTCGCGCAGGGCCGTGACGATGCGCTCCGCCACGAGGAAAGGCAGGGCCGGGGTGAGTGCCGCCAAGGATGCCGGACGCGCCACAGTGGCCTCGCGGAAGCCGCGGCACGACGCACAGGTGCGCAGGTGGGCGCCCACGCCCCGAGAGCGCAACACCCTGCCGTCGCCATCCGAGATGCGCCGGCGCACGGCGTCGCAGTGGAGCGTTCGGCCCTCGCCCATCGCGTGCAACCCGCTCCGCGCCTGGTAGATCAGCTGCTTCACACTGGCCGCGCTCTCATTGAGGACCTCGGCGATCTGCGCGTGCGAGAGCCCCGACAGCTCGCGAAGCACGAGGGCGCCGCGCTGGTCGTCGGGCAACGCCAGCAGGTCCAGCCGCAGCCGGCTGAGCTCCTCGGCGGTCTCGATTCGCTCGGCCACGCCCTGGGTGGGGAGCACCTCGGAGCCGGTCAGGGGCTGGGTCGGGTGAGCCGGGCGCCGCCGCAGCATGGTGACGCACTGGTTGTGGGCGATCCGATAGAGCCACGGCCGCATCGCCAACTCCCGCTCATCGCCGGCGGCGAGAGTGCGGTAGGCGTTGAGCATGGCGCTCTGGAGCGCCTCCTCGGCATCCTGGGGCTGACGCAGGATCGAGGCGCAGTACTGGAAAAGGCGATCGCGATAGCGCGCATAGAGCTCCTCGAACGAGCGCTCGTCGCCGGCGCGCACCCGCGATGCGAGCGCCTCGTCGGACACCGGGGCGCGGGGCGGCGCGAAGGCCTGCCGGAGCCCGATGCCACCCTCGATCTCGACGCTGGTTCCCATTTCCCCGCCATCGACGATGTGTCGGGGACCCAAGGGCCCCCACTCACTGCACTCTCCTCAGCAGTCGTGTAATCAAACCCCGCCTCATGGGAGTGGGTGAACTCCCCAGCCGAGGGGGATACGCCCCCTCCGTGGCCCGCACCCATCGTGTAAGTGGATCTGCCCGCCACGGGCCGTGCCGTCCCGCGCTTCCACTCCAAGGGCACGCCGCCGTACGATCGAGTTCTCGGAGGACGGGACGTGGTCGAGGCATCATCGAGCGGGCGAAGGACGATCGACGACCTCCTGCGAGAGGCCCGGGCCCGCCTGGACCGGCTCACCCCGTACCAGGCGCTGGCGGCCACCCGGCGAGACGGCCTGATCGTTGACATCCGCTCGGAGGCTCAGCGCCTCGGTCAGGGACTCGTGCCCGGCGCCTGGTTCGTGCCCCGCAACGTCCTCGAATGGCGCGCCGACCCCGGCTGCGAGCATCACGATCCCCGCCTCGTCGCGGTCGGCGGGCCCCTCGTACTGATGTGCGCGCAGGGGTACCAGTCGAGCCTCGCGGCCGCGACCCTCCAGGAGATCGGCATCCCGGCCGCGACCGACATGATCGGGGGCTTCGAGGCATGGGCGGCGGCCGGGCTGCCGGTGCTCGCGGCTCGAGGCGCCGCTCGGCCGAGCCGCTGAGGTAGCGTGATCGCATGGCGGCTGAGGTCGAGCAGGTCGAGTTTGACGCCGGCGGGCGACCCGTCGCCATCAGCAACCCGGGCAAGGTGATGTTCCCGGAGCACGGCGAGACGAAGGCCGACCTCGCCCGGTACTACCTCGCGGTCGCCGAGCCGCTGATGCGAACCGTGCGCGACCGGCCGACGTTGCTGCAGCGCTTCCCCAACGGGGCGACCGGGAAGTCGTTCTTCCAGAAGCGCATCCCCGAGTCGGCGCCCGGCTGGCTCCAGACGACGATCGTGTCGACGCCGAACGGCACCACCTCGCGCGCGATCGTCATGGCCGACATCGCCCACGTGCTGTGGGCCGCCAACCAGGGATGCCTGGGGTTTCATCCCTGGCCATATCGCGCGTCGGCGCCCGAGCAGACGGACGAGCTGCGGCTGGACCTCGACCCGTCGCCGGGCGTCACGTTCGAGATGGTCCGCGAGGCGGCGACCGACGTGCGCGCGTTCCTCGCCGAGCTCGGCATCGTCGCCTTCCCGAAGACAACCGGGAACCGCGGCCTGCACCTGTACGTGCGCGTGGAGGCGGGCTGGGACTCGTTCGCGGTCCGTCAGGCCGCCGTGTCGGTGGCCCGGGAGATGGAGCGCCGCCGCCCCGACCTGATCACCGGCGCCTGGTGGAAGGAGGAGCGCGGCGCGCGGGTGTTCATCGACTTCAACCAGAACGCTCCCCACAAGACGGTGTTCGGAGCCTGGTGCGTGCGCGCGCGCGCCGGCGCCCAGGTGTCGACGCCGTTCGCCTGGGACGAGCTGGCCGCCATCGTCCCGGACGAGCTGTCGATCCGAACCGTCCCGGGGCGTGTCGAGGGCCTCGGGGATCCCTGGGCCGCGATCGACGACGCGCCGCAGTCGATCGAGCCGCTCCTCGACCGCTACCGCGCCGATCTCGCCGCGGGCATCCCCGACAACCCCTGGCCGCCGGTGTACCCCAAGATGCCCGACGAGGCCCCGAGGGTCGCCCCGAGTCGCGCCCGCAAGCCTCCCGTCACCCACGACTGACCGGCGACGCCTCCCCGGAGCCTGCGGGCACTCGTCGGCCGCAGGGGGTGGGTCGTAGGTTTGATCCCTGCACGGCCCAAGTTGGGTCATGCGAGTTCACCTCGGAGTCACGCAGCCGTAACGGCCGCTCCTGGCCGACCCGCTGTCGCGCCTGACCGGCGTCTTCGACGCCGCCACCTGGGGGCCGGTCGGCGGCCCTGCCGACCTCCGACCACCGGCTCGTCTGGATCGACGTCGACCTCCCCGGGGGCCGCTGAGGCTCGCCCCCGGGACGGGTCGATCATCGGGCGGCCCGTGGGCGCTCTCCCCGGGGTCAGCCTTTCTCGGGCAGGAGGACGAGCGAGCCGCGTGTCACTGGACCGGGGCGTCGGGCGGCGGCAGCTCGAACGTGCGACCCACCTCCACCCGGGAGACACCGTCGACCTGGCCGAGGACGCTCAGCACACCGGGCTCGTCGACGGCGCCGGTGATCACGCCCACGCCCGACAGGGCCTGCCCGCCTCGGAGGCCGGCTCGACCGAGCGCCTCCGCCAGATCGTGGATCGTGGCCAGATGCGCTTCGTCGACGAGTACGGTCACCTCGAGCACGGCGTTCGGCCCCTAGGGCGCCTGGACCAGGCCGGCCCCGACGTCCGCGGAGGTGAGGTGCGGCAGCCGTCGAGCCGTGGACTTCACGAGATTGGCCAGGGCGGCTCCGCGCACGGCGGGGTTCGCCTCCGCGAGAAGCGCCGCGACGCCCGCAACGTGAGGGGTGGCCATGCTGGTCCCGTTGAGCCGACGGTAGCGGCGGGGCATCGGCCAGCTCGAATGGACGTCCACGCCCGGCGCAGCGACATCGATCTGGCCCCCGTTGGGGTTGAGCCCCCGGTTCGAGAACGATGCGATCGCCGTCGCGACATCGAGGGCGGCAACCGCCATGATCGACGGGCAGTTGGCGGGGTGGGAGACCGGGTTGATGAGACCCGGACGCTGGCTGTCATTTCCGGCGGCGGCGACGATCAGCGAACCCGCCTGAGCGGCGCGCAGCGCAACCTGCTCGAAGATCGTCGAGAAGGGGCGGTCGACGGTGGTGGCCGCGCCGAGTGACATCGAGATCACGGCGCATCTGTTCTGGATGGCCCAGTTGATTCCGCCGAGGATCTGCGAGTCGCTACCCGACCCGGAGTCGCTCAGGACCTTGCCGGCGAAGATCTCCGCCTCGCCCGCGACCCCGTAGCGCGGACGAGTCGCAGGACAGCGGGGACCGGTCGCGGTGCCGATGCAGTGGGTCCCATGGCCGTGACCGTCCTGGACCGGCTGACCCGGGATGAACGACCGGCCGGTGACCGGCCGACCGGTGAAATCCGGATGCCCGAGGTCGAATCCGGTGTCGAGGACCGCGACGCGGATGCCCTTCCCCGTGTGGCATGAGTCGACGGCCCCGACGGCCTGCAGTCCCCACGTCGCCCGCGACTCGTCGACGGCAGCGGCGACCGCCAGGGCCGACGCTCCGGCAACCGCGTCCTCGGTGAGGTGGAGCACGGCGTCTCGGTAGCCGCGAAGATAGTCGGCCGATCGGCCCTCCAGCGCGTACACCACCCGCTCCGCTTCCACGGCGAGAACGGGGCCCGGGTCGTCGGCCAGGGCGCCGGCCTGAAGGAGCTCCTCGGGCGGGCCGTCGACGACCGCGACGCCGAGTTCCTCGAAGACGAGCGCCGGCACCTCCTCGGGCACGGCGTCCTTCTTCCTCGAAGCGGTCGTGACCTCCACGCCGGTGACCTCGCGCAGGGCGCTCACCCCCGCCTTGGTGCGCCCTTCCTCGAAGAGGACCAAGTACCGCCCCGTCGTGCCGCCCGGGTAACGGAGCTCCGATCCACCGGCCGCGCCGACGTCTCCCATGCTCCTCATCTCCCCCAATCGGTGGGCCGGTCAGGAGCCGTCCGACCATTCTGGTTCCGCATCCGGGAACCGTTGCACCCCGACCGTGCCTCGGCCTACGAATAACCCAGCTTGGGAACGCGCGCAAGACCTGCGTAACGTCCGGGTATCGGCTGGCAGCCGTTGACGCTCAGCTGCGCCTGGTCGTGGGCGGCGCGCCGGAGCGAATCGACCGCGGTCAGCCGCACCAGGTGCTCGCCGGTCTGGTTCACGCGGAAGCGCAGCACGTGCGCGCCTGCGCCGAGGCGGGCGCCCGGCCGCGCGACCGTCGTCCCCGAGCGGGCGACCACCACCGACACTGTCGCGGTGCGGGGCAGGGCGAATCGCACCGCCACCAGGCGCGGCGGACACGCGACGCGGATCCGGGTCATGTTGCTGACCCCTCCGCGCTGGATCCCCCTCGCGAACGAGGCGGCCATGAAGCGCGGCACCGTCACGCCGGGGGCGGGGCCCGGACCGGCGCTGTCGATGAACCGGATCTTCCCGGCGTTCGGTTCGGCGACGAAGACCCCGCCGCCAGCGGCCGCGGCCACGCCGCGGGGGAGCCAGGTGTTGGCGGAGCGGGCGGGTCCGCCGTCGCCGGAGAAGTTGCCGCGCCCCGTTCCCGCGAGGGTCACGATGGTGCCGTCCGGGCGCACGCGCCGGATCTGATTCACGCTGGCGATGAGGAAACCGCCGGCGGGGACCGCCGCCACCGCGGCGGGGCGCGGCACCCCGGCCGCGGTCGCCGGCCCTCCGT
This sequence comes from Thermoleophilia bacterium, assembly GCA_045403035.1. GTDB lineage: Bacteria > Actinomycetota > Thermoleophilia > Miltoncostaeales > Miltoncostaeaceae > CAVXDY01. Next base: position 5,568 of record JAXIPH010000023.1, read on the forward strand.
CCCCCGACGGGACCATCGCGCCGTTGCCCGCGACGGTCGAGATCGTCCCGTCGGGCGCCACCCGCCGGACGCGGTTGCCGTCGGCGATGAGGAACCCTCCGTCCGCCGTCGACGCCACGCCCTTCGGCCGCGACAGCCGCGCCGCCGTCGCCGGACCGCCGTCGCCGAAGAACCCACGGACCCCGCTCCCCGCCACCGCCCTGACGACGCCCGAGCGATCGACGTGGAGGACGCGGTTCTCGAAGTCCTGCACCACCAACACGCCCCCATCGGCCGCGGCCGCGACCCCGTCCGGAGCGATCATCGTCGCCAGCGTGCTGATCACCCCGGCCGGATCGACCAGCGCCACCCGGTTG
>JAXIPH010000293.1:0-6039 GCA_045403035.1 Thermoleophilia bacterium
CGGATCGCCAAGGCCGATGAGCGCGAGCCGCGGTTCCTCACGTGGGCAGAGGTGGACGAACTGCGCTCGTGGATGCCCGAGTACGTCGCTCGGATCGCGCCGATCGCGGTGCTGACCATGCTGCGGCGCGGCGAGGTGCTCGGCCTGCGCGACTCGGACATCGACCTGGAGACCGGCTCGATCGCCGTCTTCACGCAGCGCCAGGACGGCGCGCGCGTTGCAACCAAGACCCGCGCCGGCCGACGCTCGGTCGACGTCGGCCCGGGCGTCGTTCGTCTCATCCGCGAGCAGCAGCTCGCGTGCGAGCCCAACCCCGACGGCTACCTCTTCCCCACCCGCGCCGGCACGCCGTTCGATGCGGACAACTTCATGCACCGGGTCTTCAAGCCGGCCGCGAAGGCCGCCAGCATCCCCGAGCTCACCTTCCACGACCTGCGCCACACGGGCGCGTCGTTGATGATCGCGGCGGGTTGCCACGTGAAGGTGATCGCCGAGCAGATGGGCCACTCCGACGGCGGCGGCCTCGTCCTGAAGCGCTACGGACACCTGTACAAGGGCGCCCGCCTTCAGGCGGCGATGGTTCTGGAGGCCCATGTCTTCGGGTCGAGCCCCGAATCCTCTGTGGGATCGACGTGGGATGGACGCCAGATGGGGCTCGATCTCGATGCCCGCTAGAACGAGAAAAGCCCCCGATTTACGGGGGCTTTCCAGAGAGCGGATGATGGGACTCGAACCCACGACCTTCTGCATGGCAAGCAGACGCTCTAGCCAACTGAGCTACATCCGCAGCGAGCGGCGTACTCTACCGGCCGGTCGAGGGAGGTCCAACCAGCACGGTGGATGCGCGCGCGGTGCAGAAGGAGCTGGCGGAGCTCGCCGACCCCGAGCGGGCGGTCTTCTCGGCGCCCTACCTCGGCGTCGTGCCGGGTGGCTACGGCGAGGGCGACGTGCTGCTCGGCATCCCCGTGCCGGCGCAGCGTCTTGTTGCCCGCCGGGCCCGCGACCTGCCGCTCGAGGAGGTGGCGGCCCTGCTGGCGAGCACCGTGCACGAGCACCGCTTCGTGGGCCTGGTCGTGCTCGTCGAGCGGCACCGCCGAGCCGGAGCGCCGGAGCGGGCGGAGCTGTCGGCCTTCTATCTCGACCATCGCGCGGGGGTGGACAACTGGGACCTGGTGGACACCAGCGCGCGGCAGCTGGTGGGCGAGCAGCTGCACGACGGGCCGCGCGCCGTGCTCGCCGAGCTGGCCGGCTCGGACCGGCTCTGGGACCGCCGGATCGCGGTGGTCTCCACCCACGCGTTGATCCTGCGGGGTGAGCTCGGGGAGACGTTCGCCCTGGCCGAGCGGCTGATGGATGACCCTCACCACCTGATGCACAAGGCGATCGGCTGGATGCTGCGGGAGGCCGGCAAGCGCGACGAGGCCGCGCTCGTCGCCTGGCTCAAGGTCCACCGCCTGCGGATGCCCCGGACGATGCTGCGCTACGCGATCGAGCGGCTGCCGGCGGAGCGGCGCGCGGCCCTGATGGCCCGAAGCGGCTGAGGAGCCGCCGCTACGAGGCCGTCTGCCAGGGGTCGGTGTCGACCTCGGCGAAGCCCACCTCGACCCCCTCGGGGGCCAGCGCCCGCTCGAGGGTCTTGGTCCAGCGCTTCATGGCGACGCGCTCGGCGCGCGCGTGGGGCAGGGTGACGAGGGGCAGGCCCTCCGCCCGGTCGGCGTCGTGGTACTTCAGGTCGCTCGTCACGTAGGCGTCGGCGCCGGCCTCGCGCGCATCCTGGATCAACGAGCCGCCCGAGCCGGTGCAGCACGCGACGCGCTCCACCCGCGTCCAGGGGTCGCCGGCGTAGTTCACCGGGCCCGCGCCGAACCCCGAGCGGACACGCTGGATGATGCCCTCGAGGGTGGTGGAGCCCACCGAGCCGACGCGTCCCAGCCCGCACTCCGGAACGGCCGGGTCCGGCCGCAGCGGCTGCAGGTCGGCGATGCCGAGGATCTCGGCCATCACGTCGTTCAGGCCCCCGGTGGCCGCGTCCAGGTTGGTGTGGGCGGCGATCACCGCGACCCGCCCCTCGGCGGCCCGCAGCACCAGCTCGCTGGCGGCCGAGCCGTCGGTGACCGCGGCGAGCGTCGGGAAGATCGGGGGGTGGTGGACCAGCACGGCGTCGCAGCCCAGCTCGCGCGCCTCGCCAAGCACCTCGTCGCGCAGCTCCAGGGCGACCAGGAGCTTGCGGGCGGGCTGGTTGTGACGGCCCACGACCAGGCCCACGTTGTCCCACTCCTCGGCGAGCGCCGACGGGGCGAGGCGCTCAACGGCGGCGACGAGCTGCGCGACCAGCATCGCCCAATGGTAGTGCCGGAGAATTCAGCCGGCGTTCAAGTCCCAGCCGGCGTCGGTTTCCGAGCGGCATGGATGCCGCGGGCGACCCCCCAGGAGGCGTTCCGACGCCGGCGTTTAGGCCGCTGCTGCCGCCTTCTCGGCGAGGTGAGCCGGCACCTGGGCGTAGTGGTCGAACTCCATCGTGTAGTCGCCCCGGCCGCCGGTCATGGCCCGCAGGTCGGGGGCGTAGCTGAGCATCTCGGCCATCGGCACCTCGGCGCGGATCACCTCGCCGCCCCCGCGGGTCTCCATGCCGAGCGGATGCCCCCGGCGCGAGTTCAGGTCGCCCATGACGTCGCCCACGTGCTCGGACGGCACGGTCACCTCTACCCGCATCACGGGCTCGAGCAGCACCGGGCCCGCCTTGGCGATGGCCGCCTTCATCCCCAGCGAGCCGGCGATCTTGAAGGCCATTTCCGACGAGTCCACGGCGTGGTGCTTGCCGTCGTAGAGCGTGACGCGCACGTCCACCACCGGGTGGCCGGCCAGCTCTCCGGCCTGCATCGCCTCGACGATCCCCTTCTCCACGGCGGGGATGAACTGGCGCGGGATGGCGCCGCCGACGATCTTGTCGACGAACTCGAAACCGCCGCCGCGCGGCAGCGGCTCCACCTTGATCCAGCAGTCGCCGTACTGGCCCCGGCCGCCGCTCTGCTTCTTGTGCTTGCCCTCGGCCTCGGCCGAGCCCGTGATGGTCTCCCGGTAGGGCACGTGGGGAGGGGCCAGGTCCATCGCCACCCCGAAGCGGCGCTCGATGCGCTCGGCGATCACCTCCACGTGCATCTGGGAGAGGCCTCCCACGATGTAGTCCCCCGTCTGGTCGTCGCGGTGCACGTCGAGGGTCGGGTCCTCATCGCTCATCCGGCGCAGCGAGGAGTGCAGCTTGTCCTCGTCGGCCAGGTTGCGCGCCGTGACCGCGAAGCTCATGAGCGGCGGAGGGAAGGCGATCGGCGGGAAGGCGACCGCCGGCTCACCGGTCACGAGCACGTCGCCGGTGGCCACCTCCTTCAGCTTGGCCACCGCGCCGATGTCCCCCGGGCCGATCTCCTGCAGCGGCACGTGGTCCTTGCCCTGGAGCGTGAAGAGCTGTCCCAGCCGCTCCTTCGAGCCGCTGCGCACGCAGGTGGCGTGGCTGTCGCTGGGCAGGGTGCCCGAGAAGACGCGCAGCAGGTTGATGCGGCCGCTGAACTGATCGGCCACGGTCTTGAAGCAATAGGCCGTGGCGGACCCGTTCTCGCTGAGCGTGATCGTGACCGGGTCGCCCGACTCCGGGTCGACGGCCGTCCACGAGCCGACGTCGGCGGGCGAGGGCAGCGCCTCGATGAGCAGATCGAGGGCCCGGTCCACGCCGGCGCCCGACGCCCCGCCCGCGCACACGACGGGGAAGATCCGTCCCTCGGCGACCCCGGCAAGGATCCCGCCGATCAGCTCGTCGGTGGTGATCTCCTCCCCCTCGAGGTACTTCTCGATGAGCGAGTCGTCCTTCTCGGCGACCACGTCGATGAGCGCCTCGCGCGCCGCCTGCGCGTGCTCGGCCAGGTCGTCGGGGATGGGGCCGGTCTCGCCGGCGGTCGACCCGGGCGCGTAGGTGGTGGCGGTCATCGAGACCAGGTTGATGACCCCCCGGTGCGCGGCCTCCTGGCCGATCGGGATCTGGATCGCCACGGCCCCGGGCGCCAGCGCCTTGACGGCCTCGAGGGTCGCGTCGAAGTCGGCGCGCTCGCGATCGAGCATCGTGATCGCGAGGGCCCGCGCCACCCCCTGCTCGCCCGCGCGGCTCCACAGCCGCTCCGTCTGCACCTCGACCCCCGAGGTGGCGTTCACCACGACCAGCGCCGCGTCCACCGCGCGCAGGGCCGCGAGGCAGTCGCCCTGGAACGAGGGCTCCCCCGGCGTGTCGATGAGGTTCACCTTCACGTCCTGCCAGGTGAGATGGCAGAGGGAGGCGGTGATGCTCATGCTGCGCCGGCGCTCGTCGTCGTCGTGGTCCGAGACCGTGGTCCCCTCGGCGACCGAGCCGAGCCGGCTGGTCTCGCCGGCGGCGTGCAGCATCGCCTCGACAAGACTGGTCTTGCCGCTGCCGCGGTGTCCGAGCACCGCGACGTTCCGAATCTTTGCAGGGTCGGGGTGCGCCATGAGCTCGTGCCTTTCCTGACAAGCCGGGCGGTCAGTCTAACCCCGGCGGCGCGACCTGAGCTAGGACTGCTCCTGGTCCTGGCCGTCCTGCAGGCGTCCCTTCAGTCGCAGGATGGCCTTGGTGTGAAGCTGGCTCACCCGGCTCTCGGTGACCCCGAGGACCTCACCGATCTCGCGGAGCGTCAGCCCGTCGTAGTAGTAGAGCGCGATGACGATCTTCTCGCGCTCGGGCAGGCGGGCGATGGCGTCGGCCAGCGTGTCGCGCATCTCGCTCACGTCGAGCAGCGCGGCGGGGTCGGTCATGCGCGCGTCGCCGATGGTGTCGATGAGGGCCATCGGCTCACCGCCGGAGGAGACGCTCCACATCTCGTCGAGCGCGACGATCGAGGAGTTGGAGATCTGGGTGATCGCACCCTGGAACTCCTCCATCTCCATGCCGAGGCCCAAGGCCAGCTCCTCGTCGGTGGGAGCGCGCTGGAGCCGGTGCTCGAGCTCGGCGGACTTCCGCTCGATCTCCCGCGCCCGGGCGCGCACGGAGCGCGGCACCCAGTCCAGCGAGCGCAGCTCGTCGATGATCGACCCCTTGATGCGGGAGACGGCGTAGGTCTCGAACTTCACGTGGCGCTCCGGATCGAACCGCTCCACGGCGCCGATCAGGCCCAGCAGCCCGTACGAGATGAGATCCGTCTCCTCCACGTGCGCGGGGAGGGCGGCGCTCATCCGGCCGGCCACGTACTTCACCAGCGGGGCGTAGGAGAGGATCAGGCGGTCGCGCGCGCGGGGGTCGTCGTGCTGCTTGAGCCGGCGCCACAGCATCCGCAGCTCTTCCTCACCCTGCGCGGCGTCCGCGTGACCGCGGGCAAACGCGTCGGAGCTCACCGCACGAGGGACGGTTGCCGTGGCATTCGGCAAGTCTAGTGGACTGTCGGGCGGCAACCGCTCAGAGCCCGCTCCTGGAGCGGGACTCCACGCGGGCCACCACCAGGATGTCCAGCGCCGACGCGACGGCGATCGCCGTCCCCATGGACAGCGCGAGGGTGGGGTCGTCGCCACCCCGGCCCACGACGACCGCGATCAGGACCGTGCCCCCGAACCAGATCAGGGCGCGCCACAGGCGCCCCTGGAAGGCCTGCCCCAGGCCCGGCAGCAGCAGGCTCAGGATCACGGCCAGGATCAGCCCACGGCGGGTGGTAGGCGGGCGCCGACGCATGCTCACGCGGCGACCGGCTCCCCCTGCCGGGCCCAGTCGACCGGGCCGGCGAACTCGGCGCGCGCGGCCGCGAGAGCGGCCTCCCGATCGAACTCGGGCGGGCAGTGCGTGAGCAGCAGCCGCCCGACCCCCGCCTGCGCGGCGATGCGCCCGGCGTCCCTCGCCGGCAGGTGGGGCACGCCCTCCGGCACCGGCTCTGCCCCGAACGACGCCTCGCACACCAGCACCCCGCACCCCGCGGCGAGCTCGGGCAGCTCCGGCCCGGGCGCGCAATCGGCGCCGTAGCAGAGGGCCGCTCCCCCCCACTCCAGGCGCAG
>JAXIPH010000134.1:0-3265 GCA_045403035.1 Thermoleophilia bacterium
CAGCACCCTCGCCACCAACCTGCCCACGATCCTTCAGCGCAACGACGTCGACTTCCAGGCCAACAGCATCGCGGGATCCATGCAGCGCTTCCTGGCGAGCGACGTGATCTACCAGGACTCGTTCGCCGGCCCGGCGGCCCTGGCGCTGGAGAAGGACGACTTCAGCGGCACCCCGGTGCCCAAGGCGCAGCCCTTCCTCCCCAACCCGGCCCTCGCCACCAACGAGGGCGCGCGGACCCTTCTGCCCAACCTCAAGCGGCGCTCGGCGCAGTCGGGGAGCGGTAGCGGCACGAGCGGCACGCTGCGGGGCACCTCCCTGGTGTCCACCGAGGCGCTCCCGTCGGAGACGCGGCTGATGCCGGGGTCGCCCACCAGCGTCCAGGGCGGCGGAGACCTCAAGTGGCGCGTCACGGTGGAGAACGGCGGCGACTTCGACGAGTCCAACATCGTCGTGACGGCGACCCTCTCCTACCCTGACACCCCCAACGAGCCCGACACGAAGGAAGCGGCGATCGAGTCCCTGGGGCTGGGCAAGAGCACGACGGTCGAGATCCCCGGGCCCACGACTCCGGTCTTCGGCGAGCAGGGGACCCTCCGCATCGAGATCCAGCCGGTCTCGGGCGAGAGCAGCACGGACAACAACGCGGCCGAGTACCCGGTCAAGATCACCATCTGATGGAGGTCGACGTCTGGGTCGTGGTCGCCGCGGGCGTCCCCGGGGTGCTCGCGCTGATGGGGGTCCTGCTCCTCTGGATCTCGCTGCGCCGGACCCGTGCCGCGCAGCGGGTGCTGCTGCCCGACGGGACGTCGGACGGGCTCATCGATCGCCAGGCCGCGCTGCAGCGCGCGCTGGGCCGGCTGGAGGAGGGCCTGCGCGACCTGCAGAGCCTGGTGGAGCGCCAGGGCCAGGTCACCGAGCAGAGCCTCCTCACCACCCTGCGCTTCCAGGGGATGGTGCGATACGACGCCTATCGCGACATGGGCGGGCAGCAGTCGTGGTCGATCGCGCTCCTGGACGGCAACCAGAGCGGCGCCGTGGTCACCTCCCTGCACGCCCGCGACCACGCGCGGGTGTACCTCAAGGAGCTGGTGGAGGGCACGCCCGGGCAGCGCCTGTCGCCGGAGGAGGAGCGCGCCGTGGCGCTGGCGCTGGGGCGCCCGGCGCCGCCGCCCCCCGATCCCCCCGCCGGCGAGGCCGCGCCCGGTGCGGAGCGGCAGCCCACCGGCGGGCTCGAGCTCCCGCCCGGCACCCCGCCCGAGTCGTGAGGGTCGGCTACCTCGGACCCCCGGGAACGTTCGCCGAGGAGGCCCTGCTCGAGCTGACCGGCCCGGCCGCGAACCTGGAGGCCGTGGCCTTCCCCTCGGTGGTCGAGTGCTTCCGCGCGGTGCGCGCGGGCGAGGTCCCCGAGGTGCTGGTGCCCATCGAGAACTCCATCGAGGGGTCGGTGAACCAGACCCTCGACCAGCTGGTGGCCGGCGATATCGCGCTGCGCATCCGCGCCGAGGTCGTCCAGCCGATTCGGCATCACCTGGTCGGCCGGCGGGTCCTCGCTCCCGCCGACCTCACCCGCGTGCTGTCGCACCCGCACGCGACGGCCCAGTGCCAGCACTGGCTGCGCGCCCACGCTCCGGGCGCCGAGATCGTGGCGGCGAACTCCACCGCCGACGCGGTGCGCACCGTGAGCGGAGCGGACGAGCCCTGGGCCGCCATCGGCACGCTGCGCGCAGCCGACCTCTATGGCTGCCAGGTCATCGCCCAGGACATCGAGGACACCGACGACAACTCCACCCGGTTCGTGCTGCTGGGCCTGGAGCCCGCGCCCGCCATCGGTCCCGGGCGGTTCCGCACGTCCATCGTCTGCGCGCTGGAGCGCGACCGCCCGGGAGCTCTGCTGGCGATCCTCCAGGAGTTCGCCATGCGCGCAGTCAACCTCAGCAAGCTCGAGAGCCGTCCCACCAAGACCGGGCTCGGCCGTTACATCTTCTACATCGACATGGAGGGCAGCCGGGAGCGCGACCTGCCCGTGGACGCCGCCATCACCGCGATCGAGCAGCAGGGCGTCGCGCGGGTGACCTTTCTGGGCTCCTACCCGGCCGGGGGCGGGTCTGGCTAGACTCCCCACGGGCTCGGTGACGGGTGGCGCCGACACCAACGGCCCACTCCCACGCGACCGTCGAGGAGCCGATGGCCCAGCAGGTTCTCGTGCTCAACGCCACCTACGAGCCCATCAACGTGTGCTCGCTGCAGCGCGCCGTCGTGCTCGTCCTGAAGAACAAGGCCGAGGTGCTCGAGCGCGCCGCCCGCAAGCTGCGCAGCGCCACGATGGCGCACGCCTACCCGCTCGTGATCCGGCTCGTCTACTTCGTGCGCATCCCGCGCCACGAGTCGCGCAAGATCTCACGCCGTGCCGTGTTCGCGCGCGACGGGTACTCGTGTCAGTACTGCGGATCGGGCTCGCATCTGACCATGGACCACGTGGTCCCGCGCTCGCGGGGCGGCCGGTCGTCGTGGGACAACGTCGTCACCTCGTGTGCGCCGTGCAACCTGCGCAAGGGCAACCACCTGCCGTCCGAGATCGGCATGCACCCGCGCACGAACCCGCGCGCCCCGCGGGCCGACATCTTCATCTCCGTCGCCGCCCCGCGGCAGCCGAAGTCGTGGCTGCCGTACCTCGGCGACGGGGTCGCCGCCTGACCGCCTGAGAAGGAGCGTCCGGCCCCGGCGCGAAGGTGGACGACGTGACCGTCGTCCGCATCGTCTCCGGGCCCCTCAGCGGGGTGAGCCTGAAGGTGACCGACCGCAGCCTCTCCGAGCGCTGGCGGATCGGATGGCGCGGCCGGCGCCATCGCCGGCGCACGAGCGCGATCATCACCAGGATCGTGCCCGCCGAGCATCCGGGGGACGCCCGCCCGCAGGGCTGAGCCCGGGCTATCCTGCGCCCGAGGCGCCCTCGTAGCTCAGTGGATAGAGCACAGGTTTCCTAAACCTGGTGTCGCAGGTTCGACTCCTGCCGGGGGCATGGGTAGTCAGAACCCAATGAACAAGCGGGATCTGCGGGGCTAGATTTCGTACAAGCCCCAGAGCCTCCAAGGCTCGAATCGGCTCGACGCAACGCGAAACGCAACACGGCGGCGTCAAGAATACGCCGCCAGGGCGCACCGCGCACGGCAGGACGCCCTCCCAGGCCGCGGAGGTACCCCCGGGTCGTCGCCACGCCAGATAGGGGCCGCAGATCGCCCGTACGCGATGAAGGCGCTCAGCGCC
>JAXIPH010000069.1:0-4055 GCA_045403035.1 Thermoleophilia bacterium
CAGGGCCGCCGGGTCGGGGGCGCCGTCCGCGCGCACGGGCGCGGTCTCGGTGAGCCCGAGCGAGAAGAGCCGGTTCCCCGGGTGCGGAGCCCCGTCGACGCCGGTCTCGCCGAAGGCCCCGCTGCCGTCCTGCAGGCAGGCAAGGCGAGCGGGCGGCTCCTCCCGCAGCGCGAAGGTCAGCCGTGTGTGCACCGCGGCGCTCACCGGCAGCGAGAGCCCCACGCCGCCCGCCAGGGCCGGTGTCCCGCGGCCGGCGCAGACCACGACGCGGGCGTACTCGCGCCGCTCGCCCCCCGCGTCGACCTCGGCCGCTCCGCCGGAGGTGGGCCGCACGGAGATGACCTCGTCCGCCACCAGCCCGTCGCCCAGGGCCCCGGCGAGAGCCTGGATCGCCGCCGCCGTGCGGATCGCCCCGCCGGCCTCGTCGAGGGTCGCCGGGCCGGCGTACGCACCGAGCGGGGGCAGGCGCTCCGCGATCTCGGCCGCGTCGATCTCCCGGGCGGGCACGCCGCCCATCTCCCGGAGCACGCCCAGACGCCTCCGGGCCGCCTCTCCCAGGGCGACCACCCCGTCGTCCGAGACGAGCTCCACGCCCAGGCGCTCGCTCCACTCGCGCCAGACGGACCTCCCCTCGATCGTCAGGCGCACCAGGCGCGGGTCGTCGTGCGAGTGGCGGAAGATGCGCGAATCCCCGCCCGATTGGCCGTTGCCGGGGACGCCGCTCTCGTAGACCCTCGCCCGCACCCCGCGCTCGGACAGCGCGTAGGCCGTCGCCAGGCCGACGATGCCCGCCCCGATCACCGCGATCTCGTGTCCGCCGGCCACGACGGCCCCCTACAGGGGCGAGCCCGTGCTCAGGGCCGCCACGCGCAGGTCGTTCAGGACCAGGGCGGTGTCGCCGGTGGCCCAGGCGATGTCGGCCGCGTCGCGTCCCGACGCCACGCGCACGATCGTCTCGCCCGGCGCCAGCCCGGTGGCGTCCATCAGGCGCCAGCCCTCCCCGTCGTGGGCCTCCACGAGCGCGTGGAAGTCGGGGGGGTCGAGCAGGGGGGCGTAGCAGGCGACCACCCGGGCGGGGATCTCCAGCGCCCGGAGCAGCGACACCGTGAGATGCGCCATGTCGCGGCAGACGCCCTGGCGGCGCAGCAGGGTCTCGTCCGCCGAGGTGAGCGCGTCGCTGGCACCCGGGATGTAGTCGATGCGGCTGCGGACCCACTCTGCCGCCACTGGGAGGAGAGCGCGGGCGCGCGGCCCCGACCCCAGCTCCGCCTGGGCCGTGGCGCCCAGCAGGTCGGAGGGCGCGTAGCGGCTCGGCAGCGTCCAGGGCAGCAGCGCGAAGGGCAGCTGCGAGGCGGACAGCAGGGCCCGGTCGTCTGCCACGGCCGCGCGGCCGTCCTGCTCCACGTCCACCAGGGCCCGGTAGCGCAGGCGCACCGCGCCCGCCGGCGCGTGCAGCCGGACGGGCCGCGCGCCGTCGTCGAGCACGGGCCCCTCCTCGACGCGCGCCCCCTCGACCACGAGGGTCTCCTCCACGATCGTCTGATCGGGGGCCTCCGCCGCCCGCACGAGCAGGACCGCGCTGGAGGTGTCCTCTGCCGTCCAGTCGACCTCGGCGCGGACGGAGATGCGGGCCCGGCTCATCCTGACCCTCCCGGTCGGTCGTTCGGTCCGGCCCCCCGCGGGAAGCCTAGCGGTGGTCCGTCCCACGACCCGCCGTACCCTGCGACTGAGCCCTCGGGGCCGCGGCCTGCCGGCCGGGCCCCCGAGGCCGGGCTCAGACCAATCGCCGCCTGCGGCTGCTCGAGCCCGCGACCGCCCGGTAGATCCAGAGGAGGATGACCGAGCCGACGATGGCGGTCAGCCACGTCGAGAGGTCGAAGAACTCGTCGAGCGGATCGGCGTCGAAGATGGCCCCGGCGAGGAAGCCGCCGAGGATTGCGCCGGCCACGCCGACGATGCAGGTGACGATGATGCCGCCCGGGTTGGCGCCCGGGACGAGCGCCCTGGCGATGTAGCCCGCGATGAGCCCGAGGATGATGAAGGCGATGATGCCGATGATCGTCTCCCGTTGGATGGGTTGGCGGGCCCCTGATTGTGACCCCCCGGGCGACGGGCCAAACGCGCCGCGCCTCTCCTCAACCGCCAGAACCGCCGCGGGCGCCCGGGTTATCCACGAGGGCTGTGGATCGGGCTCGGGCAGGGGGTGTCCGGGGGCCACGGCTCGGGCGCCGGGGCTGAGCGCGGGGCGGTGGCGCCGGCGCGGCGGTCCATGGGACACTCGCGCCCCGAGGCCGCGCAGGGGGCAGGATGGACGGACGGCACTCGCGGGACGGCTACTTCATCGTGGGCGAGGGGCTCGTGGGCTCCACGGGGCCGCCCCCCACCGGCGCCGTCATCTTCGCCCTCAACGACGGCGACCTGCGGCCCTTCCGGTTCTCGCGGGTCGGACCCGAGGGGCCGCAGCTGGGGGAGCCCAACCGCCTGAAGATCGCCAAGCGCATGACGCGGCTGGGCGACGGCCAGGTGAACGGCGGGATCCCGGCCGGCTACACCTACCTCGGCCAGTTCATCGACCACGACCTGACCTTCGACAAGAGCAAGCTCGCCGGCGGCATCTCGCTCTCCCCGGTCCAGCTCGAGCAGTCGCGCTCGCCGAGCCTCGACCTCGACTCGCTGTACGGCCTCGGCCCGAACCTCAGCCCCCAGTTCTACTCGGACGGGGTGCACCTGAAGACCGGCACCACGACGCCGGTGCCGGGCCTTCCGGTCACGAACAGGGCCCATCCGGGGTTCGACCTCCCGCGCAAGCCGAACGGGAAGGCCCTGATCCCGGACCCCCGCAACGACGAGAACCTGGTCGTCGCCCAGACCCACGCCGCGTTCATCCGCTTCCACAACCGGGCGGTCGACACGCTGGCGGCGCAGGGGGTGCCGGCGGCCGACCTGTTCTCGACCGCGCGCGAGGAGGTGGTGCGCCACTACCAGTGGATGATCCGCACCGACTTCCTGCCGCGCCTCGTGAACCCGGCCATCGTCAACGCCGTGTTCACGTCCGGCCGCAAGGTCGTGGAGGTGAACCCGGTGCCGGGCGAGTCCCCGACCATGCCGGTCGAGTTCTCGGTGGCCGCCTACCGCCTGGGCCACAGCATGGTGCGCGACGCCTACGACTGGAACCGCGTCTTCGACGACGGGGGCGGCACGCTCGAGCTCCTGTTCACCTTCTCGGCGACCGGCGGCGACCTCGGGGGGCACACCACCCTGCCGAGCAACTGGATCGCCGACTTCCGGCGCCTCTACAAGTTCATCGACGCCGGCCGCGCCGACCTGCGGCCGCTGGTGGGCGGCACGAGCAAGCTCAACGTGGCGCGCCGCATCGACACCCGCCTCGTGAACCCGCTCGCCAACCTGCCTCTTTCGTCGCTCCCGGCCGGTGAGACCAGCCCCCATCGCGCCAACCTGGCCTTCCGCAACCTCACCCGCGCCCGGATGCTGCGCCTGGCCACCGGCCAGCAGATGGCCGCCTTCATGCGCTCGCGGGGCGTCGGCGTGACCACGCTCACGGCGGGGCAGATCCTCAACGGCGACCGCGGCGCGAAGCTCGGGGGCCCCGGCGGCCTGACCGCGACCCAGCGGACGGCGCTCACCGGCACCACCCCGCTGTGGTTCTACATCCTCCGGGAGGCCGAGCTCAACGGCGGGCGGCTGCGCGGCGTGGGCGGGCGGCTGGTGGCCGAGGTCTTCCATCGCTCCATCGAAGGAAGCCTGATCTCGATCATGCACGACCCCACCTGGCGTCCCACGCTCGTCTCGCCGACGAGCCCGGCGCCCGGCACGCCGCCTCCTCCCCCGGACACCTTCCGAATGGTCGACCTGCTGCTGTTCGCGTTCGAGGGGAAGAAGGTGCTGCTCAATCCCTTGGGGGGCTGAGGGCTCGGGTATCATCCGGGCCGTGGACATCTCTCCGGGCTGCCGTTGACGAACGCGGTCCAGCTCGTCGCGGCACTTCTCCTGGTGCTGCTCAACGGCTTCTTCGTCGCGGCTGAGTTCTCGCTGGC
>JAXIPH010000226.1:0-4060 GCA_045403035.1 Thermoleophilia bacterium
CGCCTACATGGGCGCGATCCCGGCCCTGAGGGACAACGGCCTGAAGGTGGTCGCGGCCCAGATCGGAGCCAACGAGGCCCAGCACCTCACGACGTTCAAGTCCCTGGCCGCGGGGGCGCTGGTCCCCAACCCCTCCTTCCCCGAGGTCCTGACGGCGAGCGAGGCCACCATGGCGGTCGCCCCCTTCCTCGGCTGAGACGATCCGCGCCGGCTGTTAGTCTATACCCGCTCGCGTGCGGACCGGGATGCCGTGGAGGCGCGCGAGCGCCTCCGCGGTGCCCCGCCGGGTGGCGCTCTCCACGCTCTCCCGGTCGAGGCCGGCTTCGATCAGGCGCTGGCGCAGGTCGCCCTCTCGCGCCTGGCGGAAGAACAGGAGCGTGATCGCGGTGAAGGCCAGCAGGCAGTGCAGGACCATCATCACGGTGCCCGAGTTCGCCTGGTCCTCCAGCGGCTCCACGCCCCACGCGGTCGCGGCGGCCGCGTGGGAGTCGTAGAAGGCGGTCCCCGAGAACCAATAGACGTTGGCGATCGCCAGGCCCAGGAACCAGACGCCGTTCATGTACACGACCTTCCACCCCGTGCCGAACCAGTCCGGGGCGGGCAGCGACTCGACGACCGGGGCCCAGAGAAGCAGGCCGAAGACGAGGAACGAGCCCTGCTGCGCGATCCAGAGGGCGCCGTTCTCGAGCACCGCGTCGTGGACCGGGGGCAGCAGCCACACGATCGTCGTCAGCGCCCACAGCGGGAAGGCCAACAGCGGGTTCTGGATCCGCTCCAGGCGGTGGCGCCACCGCTCCGGCAGGTGTGCGAGGAGCGAGGCGGGCATCCCGAGCAGCAGCAGCAGCGGGGCCACGGCCCCGATGAGGGTGTGCTGCAGCATGTGTGCCGTGAGGAGACCCTGCTGGGCGATCCCTCCGAGCGGCGAGCAGACGGCCACCAGGATCAGCGCGAGCCCGGAGTAGAACGACGCCTGGCGCAGCCGCGAGACCCCCCCGAAGCGGCGCGTGAGGCCCCAGTAGAGCGCCGCGGCGACGAGGATCGCGGCCACCTCCACCGGCGGCACCGCCCAGAGCTCCGAGAGGTCGGTGGTGGTGTCCGCGGACGGCGCCGAATGGCCCAGGTGCCGCGCGCCCCCAGCGCTCGCGAGCGCCGTGAGAGCGATCGCCAGGGCCAGGAACCCGGCGCCCACGATCAGTGGCAGAGGCCGCCTCACCCCCCGATCGTCGCACAGGGACGCTCCCCCGGAGGGTTCCCGACGCGGCCGGGGCGGGGCATCATGGGCTCGTGCGCCGAATGTCACCCACCACCGCGCTCGCCCTGCGGCGCCTGGCCGTGGCCGCGGGTGCGCTCGCCGCGTCGCTGCTGGCCCACTGGGCCGCCCTGGGCGACGTGGCCGTCACGCCGTCGGCGCCGGTGGTATGGATGGGCCTCCTCGCCGGGGTGACCCTGGTGGGGCGGCGCCGCGGCTGGCGGCGGCGCGGATTCGGGCCGTCCCTCCTGTGGATGGCCTCCGCCCAAGCGGTCGTCCACGTGGCCATGAGCGGGGCGCCGTGGGCGTTCGGGCTGGCGCCCCACCACGAGCCCGGTCTCGGCCTGGGTGCGGCCGTGCTGGTGGCGCATGCGGGTGCCGCGCTGGTCCTGGCCGCCCTGGTCACCTGGCTCGAGGCCGGGCTCGCGCGGGCGACGGCCCTCGTGAGGCGGGTGCGCCGCTGGCTGGCCGATCGTCCGCTCGCGTCCGCGACCCCGCGCCTCGCCGCGCTCGCCCACCGCGCTCCGCGCAGCCGGCCACCCGGCCGGGTCCCGTGCCGGGGCCCACCCGTCCTCCGCTCCGCATGACGGCCGCCCGGAGCACCGCTCCGGGCGCGATGTCCTCATACGATCGGAGAGACGGATGTCCCCACGCACGATCGCGGCCGCCCTGGCCGCGGCGATCTGCCTGGGCGTCGGCGCCACGACGGCGCTCGCCCACACCGAGGTCACGTCCAGTTCCCCCCCCGACGGCGCCACCCTGTCGCGGCTCCCCGCGAAGGTCGTCCTGACCTTCGCCGAGCCCATCCAGCGGGTGCGCCTCGTGGTGGTGAAGCGCAACGGCAGGGGAAACCTGGCCAAGACGGTCGCACAGGACCCGCGCGACGCGCGCCGCGTGCTCGTGACCCTGAAGCGCCCGGGCCTGAAGTGGCAGGCGGGTCGCTACCGGGTGAACTGGTTGATCACCGCCACGGACGGTGACGCCGTGAACGGCGTCGTCGCCTTCCGCGTCGTGCGCTAAGGACCCTCAAACGCCGGCGCTGGAACGCCTCCTGGGGGGTCTGACGGGCCGTCCATGGCCCTTTCAACCTGCGCCGGCTGCTACGCCGCGCGGCAGTCGGGGCAGCGCCCGCGCAGGGTCACGTCGTGGCCCTCCACGGTGTAGTCGGAGGCGTCGGCGCTGCCCTCCAGCGCGCGCTCGAGCGCGGCGTCCTCGAAGGGGTGCACCGCCCCGCAGCCGACGCAGACGAGGTGGTGATGGTGCTCGCCGCCGGGCAGCGCGGGCTCGTAGCGGGCGACGCCTCCGCCCAGGTCGATGCGGTGCACCAGGTGCAGGCTCGCCAGCAGGTCGAGCACGCGGTACACGCTCGCGATGCCCACGCGGCGCCCCTCGCCGCGGAGCTGGTCGAAGATCTCCTGGGCCGACCGGCAGCACTCCTGGCGCGCGAGCGACTCGATCACGGTGCGGCGGGCGCCGCCGGAGCGATGCCCCGCCCCGGCCACGCTCGCGAGGGCGTGCTCGGCCCAGCGCGCGGCGGCCTCGTCGTCGGGGCGGTGACGGTGCGGGCGTATCATCGGGCGCCATGGAGCGGTTGGGGACAGAGACGGTGTGGCGCCGCCTGAGCGCCGACGGGCTGCGCCGGACCCCCCAGCGCGAGGCGATCCTGGACGCCCTGAGCGATGCCGGCGAGGCGCTGCCGATGCCGGTGCTCCTCGCCCGCGGCCGGCGTCGCGCCCCCGGCCTGGGCGAGCGGACGGCGGAGCGCACCGTGGCCCTGCTGGTGGACCGCGGCGCCGTCGATGCGATCACCCGGACGGGGGGAGAGGTCGTGTACCGGCTCTGCGGACGCGGCCACCACCACCACCTGGTCTGCAGCTCCTGCGGAACGGTCGCCGAGCTCGACCAGTGCGACATCGCCGGATGGGCCGCCGACCAGGCCGAGCGCCAGGGCTTCCTGGTGGAGGGTCACGAGGTGACCGTGCACGGCGTCTGCGGGGGCTGCCGGGACGTCGCGGGGACGGCCCGGGCGGCGCTCAGCGAGCGGCGCCGTCCGCCGCTGCCTCGAGGGCCAGCGCCACGACCAGCGTGACGAGGGCGACCCGGGCCGCCCAGGCCAGGGTCTCGGCGCCGTCGGCCCGCGGCCGGCCCGCGGGGACGAACTCCCGCAATGCCGAGGGGATCGCGAGGGTCGGGAGCATGGGCGCAGTGTGACGGGTGCATCGGACAGGCCTCTCATCGGCCGGCGCAGGAACGCCTCCTGGGGGGTCTGACGGGCCGTCCATGGCCCTTTCAACCAGCGCCGGCTCACGGGCCGTGCTCGTGGTCGTCGTGCCGGTGCACCGGATCCATCACCATCTCGGATCCGCCCGGGAGCTCCGCCAGCACCAGCCCGAAGGTCTCCATCAGGGCGCCGCGGGTGAGCACCTCGCCGGGGGGGCCGCAGGCCACGACCCGGCGGTCCAGCAGCAGCGCGTGCTCGGCGCCCGCCGCGTCGCCCACGTCGTGGGTGCACACCACGGCCGCGGCGCCCCGCGCACGCTCCTGCGCCAGCGCGGCCTGAAGCAGTTCCCGCCCGGCGAGGTCGAGGCCGGAGGTGGGCTCGTCCAGCACCAGCAGGTCCGCCTCCCACGCGAGGGCCCGGGCGATGTGCACCCGCTGGCGCTGCCCGCCCGACAGGCTCCCCAGCGGCTCCTCGGCCAGGCCGGCGATGCCCATGCGCTCCATCCCGGCCTCCACCCGGAGGCGGTCCCTGCGGGTCATCCGCCTCATCAGGCCGCGGGCCGCGAAGCGCCCCATGGCGACCACGTCCCG
>JAXIPH010000120.1:0-3735 GCA_045403035.1 Thermoleophilia bacterium
CGATGCGGTCGGGGCTCGCGCAGCGCCGGCCGGCCGCCACCGCGACCGGCACGTCGACCACCACCGCCAGGTGCGGGAGGCACCCGTCCACGGCCGGCCGGTTGATCTCGAGGACGAGATCGACGCCCAGGCCGCGGGCCGACCCCTGGTAGGCGAGCGAGGAGTCGAGGAAGCGGTCGGTGACCACCCAGCTCCCGGCCTCGAGCGCCGGGCGGACGACGCGCGCCACCAGC
The DNA here is from genome assembly GCA_045403035.1 of Thermoleophilia bacterium. GTDB lineage: Bacteria > Actinomycetota > Thermoleophilia > Miltoncostaeales > Miltoncostaeaceae > CAVXDY01. The sequence continues at coordinate 234 of JAXIPH010000120.1, forward strand.
TCCGCCCGGGCGGCGGCGAACAGGGTGGCCTCCGCCACCGGTGTCAGCGCCCCCGGCTCGCCGGAGAGCAGGATCTCGCGCACGCGCTCGCCCAGGGGGGTTCCGCCCGGCTCGCGGGTGGCGGCCACGGACAGGCCGCGGGCCTCGAGCGCCTCGGCGAGCAGCCGCGCCTGGGTGCTCTTGCCGCTGCCGTCGATCCCCTCCAGGGCGATGAAGCGGCCCGCGCTCAGAGCCCGACCCGCGCCGCGGTCACCACGACCGCGACGACCAACGCGACGGAGATGGCCCACCCCGCCCAGCGCGCCGCGCGACTGGGGATGCGGCGCCTCTCGCGCACCTCCGCCTGGTGGGCGAGGCGCGCGTACACCCGGGCGCGGTCCTGTTCGTGTGGGGGGGTCACCGCCTCACCCTTGGTTCCTTGTTGCCCGCGATGTCCTCGGCAATGCTGACGACCGCTTCAGTCGTCGGCGACATCGGTCGAAAGGTAGCAGCGTGACCACTGCACTCATCACGGGCGGAGCCGGGTTCATCGGCTCCAACCTGGCCGACGCCCTCGTGGCCGACGGCCACGGCACGCACGTCGTCGACGACCTCTCGACGGGCCAGGCCATCCGGGTGCCCGACGAGGCCGACCTCTCCCAGCTCGACATCCGCGAGGCCGACGCCTTCGCGCGGCTCCTCGAGCGCGTCCGCCCCGCCACGATCTTCCACCTCGCGGCCCAGGCCGACGTTCGCCGGGCGCTGAAGGACCCGGCCCACGACGCCGACGTCAACGTGATCGGCACGATCAACGTGCTCGAGGCGGCGCGCGCGGTGGGCGCCCGGGTGGTGTTCGCCTCCACCGGCGGCGCCGGGTACGGCGAGTACGAGGGCCTGCCGGTGCCGAGCCCCGAGACCGCCGAGACGCGCCCGCTGTCGCACTACGGCATGAGCAAGATGGCCGCCGAGGGCTACTGCCGCCTGTACGCCCGCCTCTACGGCACCGAGACCGTGGTCCTGCGGCTGGGCAACGTCTACGGGCCGCGCCAGGACCCCCACGGCGAGGCCGGCGTGGTGGCCATCTTCTGCGGGCGGCTGCTCGACGGCGAGCGCCCCACGGTCTTCGGCGACGGCCTCCAGACCCGCGACTACGTTTACGTGGGCGACGTGGTGGGCGCCTTCATCGCGGCCGCGGCCGGCCCGGCGGGGGAGACCCTGAACGTGGGCTGCGGCGCCGAGGTGAGCGTGCTCGACCTGCTCGCCGGCCTGGGCTACGACGAGGACCCCGAGTTCGCGCCCGCGCGCGAGGGGGAGCTGCAGCGCAGCGCCCTCGACGTGTCGAGGGCCGCGCGAGTGCTGGGCTGGCGGGCGGAGGTCGAGCTGGCCGAGGGCCTGGGCGTCACCCGCGAGTCGGTTGTCGCTGCGCGCCAGGCGCCCGACGCTCGACCCCCCGGGGCCTTTTCCCTGGTGTGAGCCGCGGCGGCCGCACCGGCCGCCCCTCCACCACCGCCGCGGGACCGTCCTCCACCATCCAGCTCAGGGCCTGGGGGTGGACGTCGATCGCGTCCGCGGCGGCGGCGAGCCCCTCCTCCATCCGTGGCGGCCGCCAGGGCCCGGCCGAATGCGCGTCCGAGGCGATGAAGTGGGCCACGCCGCCGGCCAGCAGCATCCGCGCGGTGCGGTGGGCCGCCTGGCCGAGCTCGCCGAGCAGCGACTGGGCGGTCAGCTGCACCAGCGCCCCGCGTCCCACGATGTCCCGCATCCGGTCGGGCGCGCGCTGCACGGCCTCGGCGCGCTCGGGATGGGCCAGGATCACCCCGTAGCCGCGGATCTCCAGGTCGGCCAGGATCTGGGGCAGCTTGAGAGGCCAACCCTGGAAGGGCATCTCCACCAGCAGCCAGCGCCCGGCCCCGCCCACGCTGGCCAGGCGCAGCTGCTCGTCGTCGAGCACGGGAAGGTAGGAGAGCCCGATCTCGCCGCCGGGCAGGATCTCCAGCGGCACGTCGGCGGCCGCGAGCACCTCGCGCATCTGGTCCACCGCCGCGTGAACGCGGTGCGGGTCGGTGGGGAAGTGCTCGACCATGTGCGGGGTGCAGACCATGGTCCGCGTGCCCGCGTCCCAGGCAGCCTGCGCCATGGCCACGGACTCGGCCACCGTGTTGGGCCCGTCGTCCAGGTCCGGCAGGAGATGGGCGTGGAGGTCGATCACCGACAGCCACCCTATCCCCGCGACGATCGGTGGGGACACCCGTCGTGACGACGTTGCGGACGAGCGATACAGTTGTCGCGACCCGGGGCATTAGCTCAGTTGGGAGAGCGCCTGGATCGCACCCAGGAGGTCAGCGGTTCGAATCCGCTATGCTCCACTCCTTGAAAAGCCCTGCTCAGCGGGGCTTTTCTGTTGGTGGAGAAGACCCTCCCGCGCCCCCCTACGGAACGAGGCTGATCCGCCTGATGACCGGCTGGGGCTTCCTCTCGCCGCGTCGCGGCGTCGCACCCACCGCATAGCCGAGCGCCACGTTCAGCCGCGTCCGCAGGGTTGAAGGTGTGGGCGCGGAAGGGCACCGGGATGCAGACCCGCTGGCGCCCCGGGGCGGTGAAGACGACGCGCTTCTGTCCGAACAGGCGGATGCTGAGGCGCCCGCTGAAGATCGAGACGAGGATGCGCGCCGGCCGGGCGCTCGCGACCTTGACCAGCACGCACTTGGAGCGGGTGAGCGAGGTGAGCGAGACCGTACCGGGGGCGACGATCGTGGTCGGACCCCCCTGGAGCGTCTGCGGGGCGGGAATGGTCTTCGTCAGGTCGACCCCCGCCAGGCCCGTCGAGCAGCCGATGAAGGTGGACGTGACGGGCCCGAACGGCCTGCCCGTAGTGGTCGTCCCGACCCTGGTGAACGAGTTCCCGTCGGCCGCCAGCGTCAGCTGCCACGTGCCGCTGCCCTCCGGGATCCGGAAGGTCGCGTTCGCGGTGTTGCCCGAGATCGTTCCGCTGATCTTCTCCGGCTCGTCGACCACCGTGCCGGAGAGCTGGTTGCCGCTCTGGGCGAAAGAGAAGACGCTCGAGCCATTGGCGGTCCAGAGCCCCGACCACGGACCGCCCGCGCAGCGGGCCGGCGGCGGGAGAGTCTGGCGCGGCTCGGTCCCGCCGCTCTGGTAGAGCCAGAAGAAGGTGAACCCGGTGCCGAACTGCGTCACGCCGCTACCGTCGACGCGCTTGCCGTCGCCGGCCATCGTGCCCGTGAAGGTGCCTCCCACCCCAGTGCAGACCGAGCTCGCGTAGGCGAAGCTCGCGGTCTTGTTGTCGGCGGATGCCGTGCCGTTGATGGTGATCCCGGGCAGCGTGGTGGTTCCCGGGCAGAGCTGCGTGCCGCTGATCTGCGACCCGCTCTGGGTGACGGTGAGGATGGCCCCGTCGTTGTTCTGCCACGTGCCGGTCCACGGATTCGCGGGCAGCGCGGCCGCGGTGCTCGCCGCGGCGAGGGCCACAGCAGCCACCAGGACCAACAGAGCCGTACGCATGAGG
>JAXIPH010000132.1:0-6942 GCA_045403035.1 Thermoleophilia bacterium
CCGCCGCCCCCGCCGGTGCCGCCGCCCCCGCCGAAGCCGCCCCCGCCGCCCCCGCCGCCCCCGCCTCCCCCGCCCCCGCCCCCGCCGAAGCCGCCGCTGCCGCCGCCCGCGGCGGCGAACGCGCTCGCCGCGTGGACGGCCAGCCCCAGGAGGGCGGCACCGAGAACGAGGATCCGGCGGCGCGGCGAGCTCACCGGACGAGGGTACCGGGGAATCTCATCCGATCGGGCTGATGCCACCTCTCTCGGCCGCCCCATAGCGTCGAGAGCGGCCGATGACCTGGAGCCTCCTCTTCCGCGCTCGCCAGAGCATCAGGGGCAGCCTCTGGGTCCTGCCGCTGGTGGCGGCGGGCCTCGGGGCGCTGCTCGCCGGCGTCGCCGTGGAGTTCGAGAGCGAGTTGCGGGCGCCCCAGGGCTGGGGCTACTCGTCGGGCACGGCGCTGACGGTGCTGACCACCGTCGTCGCGTCGGCCGTCGGCCTCACCGGCTTCGTCGTCACGGTGAGCGTGCTGGTCGTCCAGATGGCCACCGGCACGTTCTCGGCCCGGTACATGAGGCTCTGGTTCCGCGACCGCGCCCTCCGGGGCGTTCTCGCGGTCAGCGTGGGGACGGTCACGTTCGCGTTCTCGCTGCTGCGCCGCATCGAGGACGACCAGGTGCCCGACATCGCGGTGACGTTCGCCGGCTTCCTGCTGGGAGCGGCGCTCGTCCTCTTCCTGGTCTTCTTCGACCGGGTGCTCCACCGCTTGCGGCCGGTGAAGGTCGCGGCGATCGTCGCGCGGGCCGGGCGCGAGACGATGAGGAGGACGACGGGCGACGCGGCGGTCTCGCGCGGGCGCGCCAGGGACGAGGAGGTCCGGGCGCTCGCCGGCGCGCCGGCGGCGCTCGTCGTCCGCAGCGACGATGCCGGCGCGATCCAGGCCGTCCACCACCGCGGGTTGATGCGCTGGGCCCGCCAGGCCGGGTGCGTCGTGGTCCTCGGGCACGGCGTGGGGGACTTCGTGTCGTCCGGGGAGATCCTCATCGAGGTCCACGGCCCGGTCGCGCATCCTCAGATCGCCGAGCGCCGGCTGCGTGGCATGGTGGCGCTCGGCGTCGAGCGCACCCTCGAGCAGGACCCGGCCTTCGCGTTGAGGATCCTCGTCGACATCGCGATCAGGGCGCTGTCGCCCGCGGTCAACGACCCGACCACCGCCGTTCAGGTGATCGACCACCTCGAGGACGTGCTCACGGCGATCGGCCGCACGCCGGGGCTCGGGGAGACCTGGGAGCACCGCGACGACGCCGGGGCGCTCCGGATGGTGATCCCCGGGCAGCGGTGGGAGGACCTGCTGGCGCTGGGGGTCACCGAGATTCGCGAGTACGGCGCGCCGTCGATCCAGGTCGCGCGCAGGCTCCGGGCGACGCTGGAGGCGCTCCGCGAGACCGTCCTCCCGGAGTACGCGCCCGCGGTCGAGGCCGAGCTGGGGCGGCTCGACCGCACCGTTGAGAAGAGCTTCGGGACGTCGCCCGACGCCGACCGCGCGAGGGTGGCGGACCGCCAGGGCATCGGCGGTCCACCGCGGCTGGACCCGTGAGGGGGCTCAGGCCTCCTCGAGACGGCTGCGCTGGTCGAGCCAGAACAGCAGCGCGATGGAGGGGACCACGACGATCAGCGCGACGCCGAACACCGTGACCACCCACCAGAGGGTGTCGCCGGCCCCGGCGGCCTCGGAGAAGGTGAGCGTCTCGGGCAGGACGTACGGCCACTGGGCCACGGCCCACGCCCAGATCACCGACACCACCGCGCCGGCGGCCATGAGCCGCGTGCCCCGTGGGCGGCCGAGCGCGAGCAGCACCAGGGTCGCGACCCCGAGGACCGCCGAGGCGAGGACGATCGGCAGCGCCTCGTGGATGAGGCGGTCGTACGTGCGGGGGGCGTCGGATCGCAGCACCAGGATCCCCCCGAGGGCGAGGCCCCCGGTGACCACCCCGGCCCACACCGCGCGCCGCCGGAAGTGGCGCTCGAGCCCCGGGTCGGCGACGCGACGCGCATCCGCGGTCAGGTAGACCGCCGCGAGGTAGGCGCAGACGCCGACCGCGAGCGCCCCGACCATCGCCCCCGACGGGTTGGCCCAGCTCGTCCAGATGTCGCCCGCCGCGTTGCCCTCGGGCACGCGCCCCGAGGCGATCCCGCCGAGGATGGCGCCGAGGAAGAAGGGCGTGAGCACCGAGGCGATGGCGAACGTCGCCCCGTAGGCGCGGCGAAGCCCGAGGCGGGTCGAGGCCTTGCGGAAGGCGAAGCCCGCCCCGCGCAGGACGATGCCGAGCGCCGCCAGGGTGAACGGGATGAACAGCGTCGAGAGGATCGAGCTGTAGGCCTCCGGGAAGGCGGTCCAGAGGACGACCAGGACGAAGATCAGCCACACGTGGTTCGCCTCCCAGACCGGGCCGATCGCCCGGTCGATGAGCGCGCGCGGCTCCTCCCCCCGGCGGTCGCCCCCGGCGGTGAGGTCCCAGAAGCCGGCTCCGAAGTCGGCCCCGCCGAGCAGGACGTAGAGGGTCGCCCCGATCCCCAGGATGAGGGCGCATGCGTCGACGGCGCTCACGCGGGCCCGCCCGGTTCGCGCGGCCCGGGGGCCGTGAGCGGCTCGCGCGGGCCGTAGGGGACGTCCGAGTCGTCGAGATCGCCCTCGCGCCAGCGCCGCGTCATCCCGCGGATCACCAGCACCGCGCCCATGGCCAGGGCGGCGTAGAGCACCACGATCACCGAGAGCGACGTCCAGACGGCGGCCGCGCCGGTGTCGGTCACGGCGTCCTGGGTGTGCAGGATCTCGTAGACGACCCACGGCTGGCGGCCGACCTCGGTGACGATCCAGCCCGCCTCCACGCAGATGTAGGCGGCCACGGGGGCCGCGACCGCCGCGCGCAGGAACCAGCGCATGTCGGCGAGCCGCTCGCGCCGGCGCCACCAGATCCAGGCGTACCACAGCGCCAAGAGGAACAGCGCGGTGCCGAAGCCGACCATCAGGTCCCAGGCCAGGTGGACCGTGTTGACGGCGCGCAGGGGCGGCCGGTCCTCGGTCGGGACCGAGTCGAGTCCCTGGACGACGGTGCTCGTGCCGGTCGACGGATCGCTCAGGAAGGAGGCCAGCCCGGGGATCTCCAGGCCGCCGCTGACCGTCCCGTCCTCGTTCAGGTGGCCCAGGATGATCTCCGGCTTGTCCGGACCGGTGGTCGTGTTGAGCTCGAGCGCCGCGAACTTGATCGGCTGGTCGTTGTAGATGGCCCGGGCGGTGGAGTCGCCGATGCCCATCTGGATCGGGATCGCGATGGCGGCGATCGTGAACGGCAGCAGGAACCCCAGGCGGTGGTAGCGATCGCGCCGGCCTCGCAGCATCCCCACCGCGTAGGGCGAGGCGACGAGGAACCCGGCGGCGACAAGGGCGGCGAAGTACATGTGCGGGAACTCGTACTTCACCGCGTCGTTGAAGATCACCGACCAGACGTCGACGTCGGTGACGTTGCCCGCGCTGTCCATCGTGAACCCGCCGGGCTGGTTCATCCACGAGTTGGCCGCGACCACCATCAGGGCGCCCAACAGGCCCACCACCGGGATCGGCACCCCCGACCAGAAGTGCGCCCAGGGGCTCAGGCGCCTCCAGCCGAGCAGGTAGATCGAGATGAAGATCGCCTCGAGGAAGAAGAAGATGCCCTCGAGCGCGAACGGCAGGCCGATCACGTCGCCGAAACGGTCGAACATGGCGGGCCACAGCAGGCCCATCTCGAAGCTCAGGACGGTGCCGGTCACGGCGCCGACGGCGAAGGTGACGGCGGCCACCTTCGACCAGCGCTCGGCCAGGCGCAGGTAGTCGGCGTCGCTGCGGCGCAGCCCCAGGTAGTTCGCGATCAGCATCATGAGCGGGAACACGACGCCGAGGGGCACGAGGATGATGTGCACCCCGAGGGTGAAGCCCATCTGCGTGCGGGCCGGCAGGAGCTCCGCCGGCGCCTGGGCGGCGGCGGCGAGGGAGGTCAGCACCGCGCTCACGGCCGCATCACACCCTCTCGGCGGCCCCGGCGCGTCACCCCGACGGGATGAACGGAGCCCGCCGCCGCCACGCGAGCTCGCCGATGCCGTGGCCGATCAGCGTTCACGCCGCACGACGCGGCGCGCCAGGCTCAGCCGTCGCTGGGCCTTGCGCCGAGAATCTCCTCCGCGCTGGGGTAGCCCACACCTCGGCGGTCGAGCACATCCTCGATGTCCGACGCCAGCCCGAAGGTCGCCCCCACCGCCGCGCCACCGTGGGAGTCGGTGACCGCGAGCACGCGGCGCCGGTGCTCCTGCAGCAGCCGCTTGTCGGAGATGGCCTCGAGGTCCGTGTCCTCGGTGATCCTGCGCCGGAAGAGTCCCACGCCGGGAGGCTCGCCGACGGCCGCGCCGAGCGCAAGGCCCCCGCCGCCCGGGGCGGTTCATCCCGGTGGCACGATGCCACCACCGCGAGCCTCGCCCTATGGTCGGCGAGCAAGGATCGATCCGCACCCGTGGAAGGAGCCGGACGTGCCCGGGTACCCGCTCATCGCCGACCACGGGCCGATCGGCGACCTCCAGACGGCCGTGCTCGTCACCACCGACGGGACGATCGACTGGCCGTGCGCCCCGCGGCTCGACTCGCCGAGCGTGTTCCGAGCGGCGCCGGATCGACTGGGGGGACGATGACTGAACGGTACGACGTGATCGTGGTCGGCAGCGGAGCGGGGGGTGGGGCGGTGGCCCACACGCTCGCCCCGACGGGGGCGCGGATCCTGCTGCTCGAGCGTGGCGACTTTCTGCCGCGCGAGATGGCCAACTGGGACGTCGAGGAGGTCTTCGAGGAGAACCGCTACGTCTCCGAGGACACCTGGTTCGACGCCGACGGCCAGCCCTTCCAGCCCCAGGTGCACTACTTCGTGGGCGGCGCCACGAAGCTCTACGGGGCGGCCCTGTACCGCCTGCGTCCGCAGGACTTCGGCGAGCTGCGCCACGTCGACGGCGTCTCGCCCGCCTGGCCGCTGACCTACGACGACCTCGAGCCCTACTACACGAAGGCCGAGTGGCTCTACCAGGTGCGCGGCGTCCACGGCGAGGACCCCACCGAGGGACACTGGAGCAGGCAGTACCCCTTCCCCGCGGTCTCGCACGAGCCACGCATCCAGCAGCTCTTCGACGACCTGCGCGGGGCGGGCTACCACCCGTTCCACTCGCCCTGCGGGATCCTGCTCGACGAGTCCGATCGGGCCCGGAGCACCTGCATCCGCTGCACCTGGTGCGACGGGTACCCGTGCCTGGTGCACGCCAAGGCGGACGCCGAGGTCATGACCGTCCGCCCGCTGCTGGAGCGCGAGAACGTGACCCTGCTCGTCAACGCCGAGGTGGAGCGCCTGGAGACCGACGCCGCCGGGCGGTCGGTGACCGGCGTCGTCGTCTCCCGGGCGGGGCGGCGCGAGACCTATGAGGCCGACGTCGTGGTCCTGTCGGCGGGGGCGGCCAACACGGCCAAGATCCTGTTGCGGTCGGCCGGCGAGCGGCACCCGAACGGCCTGGCCAACGGCTCGGACCAGGTCGGCCGCAACTGGATGTTCCACAACAGCAAGGCCGTGATCGCGCTCTCCAAGGAGCCCAACGAGACGCTCTATCAGAAGACCCTCGGCCTCAACGACGTCTACTTCGGGGCCGACGACTACGAGTGGCCGATCGGCAACATCCAGATGGTCGGCAAGTCGCAACCGGCGATGTATCGCGGCGAGCGCCCGAGGATGACCATGCTGGCGCCGAACTTCGGCCTCGAGGACTTCTCACGCCACGCCGTGGACTTCTGGCTCACCACCGAGGACCTGCCCCTGCGCGAGAACCGGGTGACGATCGACGGCAAGGGCAGCGTCCACCTGGCCTACCGGTCGACCAACGACGACGAGGCGTCCCGCCTCTACCACGAGCTCACGAAGATCCTGAACCACGTCGGCATGGCCGAGCACCACGTGCTCGACAAGAACTACTACCTCAAGCAGGACATCGGCATCGCCGGCGTCGGCCACCAGGCCGGCACCTGTCGCTTCGGCACCGACCCGGCCACCTCGGTGCTCGACCCGGACTGCAAGGCCCACGAGCTCGACAACCTCTACGCGGTCGACACCAGCTTCTTCCCCAGCATCGGGGCGGTCAACCCAGCGCTCACGGCGATCGCCAATGCCATCCGCGTCGGGGAACACCTGGCCGAGCGGTTGGCCTGACCGGCGGCCGCCATGGGAGCCAAGGCGCCCGCGAGCCGGGCGGAGTCCGGGGTCGTCTACGTCGCCGGGCTGGTGCAGGGCCTCGCCCTGGTCACGTTCCCGGCGGCGGGGACCATCTTCACCGACCCGGACGAGTACGACCTCTCCAAGTCGGCCTACGGCGCCATGTTCGTGCCCCAGGCGATCGCGGCGATCGCCGCCTCGCTCCGGGGGGCGGCCTGGGCGCGCGGGCGCGCCGCGTGTACCTGGTCGGCCTGCTCGCCAACCTCCTCGCGATGGCGCTCCTGATCGTCAGCAGCTTCGTCGAGCAGGACGGATCGCTGGCCTACGGGCTGCTGCTGGCCGCTACGGCCAGCCTGGGGGTCGGCTTCGGTCTCACGGTTCCGGCCCTCAACACGTTCGCCGCCGCCTTCCACCCCGACGCGGTCGACCGCTCGGTGCTGGTGCTGAACGCGCTGCTCGGGTTGGGGACGGCGCTCGCGCCGGTCTTCGTGGCCATCTTCGTCGGCCTCGGCTTCTGGTGGGGCCTTCCGGTCCTGGCGGCGGCGCTGGTCGCCGGCGTGCTGGTCGTGAGCCTGCGCCTGCCGCTGCGAGCCGCGGCCCCCTCGCCCACCGCCGCCGCGCCGGCGCGGCGGGGGCTCCCGTCGCGGTTCTGGCTCTACGCGGCCTTCGCCCTGCTCTACGGCGTGTGCGA
>JAXIPH010000082.1:0-6475 GCA_045403035.1 Thermoleophilia bacterium
TGGCGTCGCTATAGCGCTCCAGTATACGTTGGGGGTCGTGGTGGTGGGGGGCACGGTTCTGTTGCGCGGCCGCCCGCGGGCGTAAGCGATCCACGTCCTCGAGCTGGAAGCTCGAGCACTCGACCACCAGCCACGCCCCGGGGTCCACGGCGTCCACCAGCCCCGCCAGCGGCGTGCCCTGGTTGCCGCAGGCGATCGCGTCGAGGCCCCCGGCGCGCAGGAGGTGGGCGGTGAGCTCGGTGGTGGTGGTCTTGCCGTTGGTGCCGGTGATCCCCATCAGCGGGTTCGGCAGCTCCCGCGCGGCCAGCTCGATCTCGCTCCAGACCGCCGCCCCCGCGGCACGGGCGGCGGCCACGGGCGCCGCCTCCCCGGGCACCCCCGGGCTCTTCACCACCAGGTCCACGCCCTCCACGGGGGCCGACCACGGGGCGCGCACATCGACGCCGAGGGCCTCCAACTCGGGCGCCTCCGCCTCACCGGCGTCGATGGCCGCGACCTCCCAGCCGCGCCGGGCGAGGAGGGCTGCCGCCGCCCGGCCGGAGCGCGCGAGGCCCACGACCAGGGCGCGGCTCATGGCAGGAGGGTCTCCTGGAGGTCGCGGAAGTAGAGCGTGAAGCCCACCGCCGCGAAGATCGCGGCGACCAGCCAGAAGCGCACGATGATCTTGGTCTCGCTCCAGGCCGCCATCTCGAAATGGTGGTGCACCGGGGTCATCAGGAAGACCCGGCGGCGGAAGCGCTTGAAGACGATCACCTGGATGATCACCGACAGCGCCTCGGCCACGAACATGGCGCCGATCACGATCAGGAGGATCTCGGTCTTGGTCATCACCGCCATCGCCGCGATGGCGCCCCCGAGGGCGTACGAGCCGGTGTCCCCCATGAAGACGGCCGCGGGGAACGAGTTGAACCACAGGAAGCCCATGCACGCGCCCACCAGGGTGGCGCCGAAGATGGCCAGGTCGCGCTGCTCCGAGACGAAGGCGATGCCGGTGTAGGAGAGCAGCACGATCGCCGCGATCCCGGCCGCGAGGCCGTCGAGGCCGTCGGTGAGGTTGACCGCGTTGGCCGCCCCCGCCACGACCAGGAAGACCAGGATGTAGAACGCCACGGTTCCGATCTCGAAGCTCTCGTTCAGCACCGGTACGTTCAGGGCGGTGGGCAGGCCCACCACCTCGACGGCCACCGACACGAGGACCACCGACACGGCCACCAGGCCGAGCATGCGCCAGCGTCCCGACAGCCCCAGCGAGCGCCGCTTGACGATCTTCATCCAATCGTCGAGGAACCCGATCGCCCCGCAGGCCAGGGTGGCGAAGAGCACCAGCATCGCCTCGGTGCTGCGGCTGGAGAGGATGATGAAGGGCAGCGTCGTGGCCACCAGGATCAGCAGCCCGCCCATCGTGGGCGTGCCCTGCTTCTCGGCGTGGGAATCGGGGATCAGCCCGGGCGGGCGCACGAACTGGCCCACCTCGTGGACGCGCAGCCAGGCGATGAACTTCGGCCCCAGGAAGATCAGGAGGGTCGCCGCGCAGATGGCGGCGATGAGGACGCGCGGCACGCTGGTCTAGGTCCCGTCCGGGGCCAGGGCCGCGCCCACCCGCTCCAGGGCCATCGAGCGCGACCCCTTCAGCAGCACGACGTCGCCATCCCGCACCAGCCCCGGCACCGCCTCGACCGCCTCCTCCACCGTCCCGAAGTGCTGCGAGGGGAGCCCGTCGGCGCCCTCGACGTACCCCGATGCCCGCTCGCCCACCGCGACCAGGAGGTCGATGCCCGCGGCGGCCGCGGCCTGGCCCACCTCGCGGTGGTAGCGCGCCTCCTCGGGGCCCAGCTCCATCATGTCGGCGAGCACCGCCACCCGTCGTCCGGGCCGGCCGGCCAGGTCGGCCAGCGCCGCGCGCATCGAGATCGGGTTGGCGTTGTAGCAGTCCTCGATCAGCACGCCGCCGACGGCCAGGGGCCGCTCCTGCCCGCGCAGGGCCGACAGCGTCACCTCGATCGTGGCGCCCTCCGGGGGCAGGATGCCCAGCGCCCGGCAGCAGGCGAGCGCCGCCGCCGCGTTGCGCAGCTCCCACCCCTTGTCCAACCCGAGGTCGAGCGCCAGGTCGGGCGCGTCGCCGAAGCGGTGGACGGTGACGCCCGGATCGAGGGCGGCGATGTGCGGCTCGAGCAACGGCTCGTCGGTGGGCACCACGGCGTGACCGCCGGGGCGCAGCGCCTGGAGCACCTCGGCCTTCGCGGCGGCCACGGCCTCGACGGTGCCGAGCAGCTCCAGGTGGACCGGGCCGATCGCCGTGACACAGGCCACGTCGGGCGGCGCCAGCGCGGCGAGCTCCGCGATCTGGCCGGTGCCGCGCATGCCCATCTCCACGACCGCGACCTCGCAGCCCTCGGCGAGCCCCATCAGCGACATCGGGACGCCGACGTCGGTGTTGCGGTTCCCCGGGGTGCCCTCGGCGCGGGCCCCGGCCGCGCGCAGCATCGCCACCAGGATGTCCTTGGTGGTGGTCTTGCCGGTGGCCCCGGTGACCGCCACCACGCGGGCGCCGGTGCGCTCGAGCGCCAGGCGGCCGGCGGTCTGGAGCACCGCGAGCGGGTCGGCGGCCACGATCACCGGCTTCTTGATGCCCTGCACGTCGCCCTCGATCCAGCGCCAGGCCGACTCGCCCACCACCGCCGCCGCGGCGCCGTCCCAGAGGGCGTCGGGCGCGTGCTGGCCGCCGTCCGCCAGCTCCCCGCGGATCCCCACGAAGAGGCTCCCCTCCACCACCTCGCGGGAGTCCACGCACGCGCCCTCGACCTCGGTGCCGGGCGCGCCCGCGGGAAGGCGCGCGTCGTCGGACGCCCGCAGGATCTCGTTGACGGTCAGCTTCATCGATGCACCCCCTGGAGCGCCTCGCGGGCGACGGCCCGATCGTCGAAGGGGGTCACCACGCCGTTGCGCTCCTGGCCCTGCTCGTGGCCCTTGCCGGCGATCAGCACCACGTCGCCCGGACGACCCCGCTCGATGGCCCAGTCGATGGCGGCGCGCCGGTCCGGCTCCACCACGAGCTCCGCCGGGCCCTCGGCGGCGCCGGCCACGATCTCGGCGATGATCTGCTCGGGCTCCTCGGTGCGCGGGTTGTCCGATGTGACCACCGCGACGTCGGCCAGGGCGCGGGCGAAGGCGCCCATCTGGGGGCGCTTGCCGCGGTCGCGGTCGCCTCCGCAGCCGAACACCACCAGCAGGCGGCCGCCGGACACCAGCTCGCGGGCGGCGTGCAGGACGTTCTCGAGCGAGTCCGGCGTGTGGGCGTAGTCGACGATCACCGGGAAGCCCTGGCCGCCCTCGACGGCCTCGAAGCGCCCCGGCACCCCGGCCACCGCGCCGAGCCCGGCCGCGACCGCCTCGTGCGGCAGCTCCAGCAGCTCGCCCACCGCCACCACCCCGGTCAGGTTCGCCAGGTTGAAGCGCCCCCGCAGGGCGCTCTCCACCTCGACCGGACCCCGAGGTGTGGCGAAGCGCGCGGCGATCCCGGTGGAGAGGCCGCGGAACCGCTCGGGCCGCACCTCGGCCGGGGCGTCCACCGCATAGCCCAGCGCGCCGGCCTCGGCCGCCAGGCGCCGGCCCATCTCGTCGTCGAGGTTGACCGCGCCGGGGGGGTTCGGTCCCTCCCCCTCCGGCCGCACGAACAGCCCCCGCTTGGCCGCGTAGTACTCGTCCAGGGTGCGGTGGTAGTCGAGGTGGTCGCGGGTGAGGTTGGTGAACAGGGCCGCCGCGAACCGCGTGCCCGCGGTCCGGCGCTGGGAGAGCGCGTGGGAGGACACCTCCATCGCGCAGGCGGTGTCGCCCGCGTCGCGCATCCGGGCCAGCAGGTCCTGCAGCTCGACCGGGTCGGGGGTGGTGTGCGTGACCGGGACCACCTCCCCGCCCACGCGGGCCTCCACCGTGCCGATGAGCCCGCAGCCGTGGCCCGCGGCCACGAGCACCGCGCGCGCCAGGAAGGCCGAGGTGGTCTTGCCGTTGGTGCCGGTCACGCCCACCACCACGAGCGCCTCCGAGGGCCGCCCGCGCAGCTCGGCGGCCGCGAGGGCGATGCCGAGGCGGGTGTCGGGCACGATCGCCTGCGGCACCGGGAGGGGCAGCTCGCGCTCCACCATCAGGGCCGCGGCGCCGCGCGCCACGGCGTCCGCGGCGAAGTCGTGGCCGTCGGCGCGCAGGCCCCGGAGGGCACAGAACAGGGCGCCGGGGCCGGCCTCCTCGGCGTGGTGCACCACCGTCCGGATCGGCGTGGCGTCCTCGCCGGGGGCGGCGGCCACGCGCCCTCCGGGGATACCCCGGATCAGCTCCTGGAGGGTCATGCGAGCCGTGATGCTACCACAGGGCCACGCCCCGAAATCAGGGCGTGATTCGCAGCGTTTGCAGGGAGAACTCGGCGATCCGCTCGAACGCCGGAGCCGCCACGTCGCCGCCATAGATGGAGCCGTGGGGCTCGTCGACCACCACCGCCACGAGCAGCTGCGGGTCGTCGGCCGGGGCGTAGCCCACGAACGAGGCCGTGTAGAGGGTGTCGCTGTACTCGCCGGTGGTGGCGTCGAATTTCTTCGCGGTGCCGGTCTTGCCGGCCACCTCGAAGCCCTTCACCTCGGCGAGCGATCCCGTGCCCTGCGGGTCCACCACGCCGCGCAGCATCCGGCTGAGCGACCGCGCCGTGGCCTCGTGCATGATGCGCCGCCCGGGCGGGGTCACGTTCTTCCCCCCCACGGCCGCCACCAGGTGCGGCGTCACCAGGGTCCCTCCATTCGCCACGGCGGCGTACGCGCGGGCGAGCTGCGTGAGCGTGACGGCCGTGCCGTAACCGATCGGGATGTTCAGCGCCGAGGTGCCCGACCAGTCCTGCTGGACGTCGCCCGCCACCTCGCCGGGGAAGTCGATGCCGGTGAGCGACCCGAACCCGAAGCGCGTGATCCAGGCCTTCAGGCGCTCCTCGCCCACCCGCGTCCCGATCGTGTACGTCCCGATGTTGCTGGAGCGCGCAAGGATCTGGGCGGCGGTCATCCGCGCGGGGACGTCGCGATGGTCGTCCACCAGCGTGTACTCGTAGGGGGTGCCCGCGTACCTGGTGACCGAGGTCGGCAGGTCGAAGGCGGCCGAGGGCGTGACCTTCCCGTCCTCGAGGGCCGCCGTCATCGTGACGATCTTGAACGTGGATCCCGCCTCGAAGGTGTCGGTGACCGGGCGGTTGCGCTCCAGGTCCTGGTTGATCTGATGACGCTGGTTCGGGTTGAACCGCGGCACGGTGGCCATCGCGAGGATGGCGCCGTCCTGGGGGCGCATCACGATGGCCATCGCGCTCTTGGCGCCGAACCTGGCCCGGGTCTCGGAGAGGGTGCGCTCCACCTCGTTCTCGATCCGGGAGTCCATCTCCAGGCGCACGTTCGCCCCCGGCGTCGGCTCGCGATCGCTCAGCACCTGGATGGGCCGGCCGAAGAGGTCGCGCACCTCCACCCGCCGCCCGCTCACCCCGGTCAGCTCCGCGTCCAGTTGCTTCTCCATCCCGGAGAGGCCCTCGTGCTCGTCTCCGGTGAGCCCCAGCACCTGGGCAGCCTGGGGCCCGCCCGGGAGGAAGCGCTGGTAGGTGTCCGAGAAGTAGATGCCCGGGATTCCCAGGTCGCGGGCCGCGTCGGCGGAGGCCGGCGGCACGTTGCGCGCGAGCACCGCGTACACGCCGCGCTCCGACAGGGTGTTGGCGAGCGTGTCGGGGTCGCGCTTCAGGATGGGGGCGAGCCGGGTGGCCACACCGACCGGGTCGGTCACCAGGTTGGGCGAGGCGGTGACGTCGACCGCCAGCCGGTCGATGGCCAGGTCGGCGCCGTCGCTGCTCTGGATGGCCCCGCGCTCGGCCGGGAGCACGTAGGGGAAGCGGCTGTGCTCCGCGCGGCGCTCCGACAGGTCGCCGGCCCGCACCGTGCCGAGGAAGGTGGCCCGCATCGCCAGCACGCCCAGCAGGACCACGGCGCCGGCCGCGAGCATCCGGATCCGCCGAGTCCGCCGGCGCGCGACCGCCTCGCGGCCCCGCGGCCCGGACGGAGGCCGGGAGCGTGAGGGCGGACGCGGACGCGAGGGTGGCCGCGCCACGGCCTAGGGGGTCGTGGCGGCCGCGGTCTTGCCGGCGTCGAGGTAGGTGACCGAGTCGCCGCTGGGCGACTCCATCCCCAGGCGCCGTTGCGCGTTCTGTCGCACCCGCGCGTTGCGCTGCTCGAGCGCGCTCTGCAGGCGGGCGGTCTCCGACTCGACGCTGCGCGCCCGCTGGATGACCTGCCCGGTCTGGTTGGTGAGCGTCAGCTTCGCGACGTTCACGAACACGATGCCGCCCAGGACGAGCGCGATCAGCGGGATCGCCAGGCGGACCAGGCGCACCCGCGAGCGCGGCCGGGCGGCGCGGCGCGGGGCGGTGCGGGGGACCGGGCGGGGGCGCGGCCGGGGCTGCGGG
>JAXIPH010000034.1:0-5341 GCA_045403035.1 Thermoleophilia bacterium
GTCGGCCGGGCAGTTCCGCGACAGCGAGCGCCGCTGGCGGGTCTTCCGGGCCCGCGTGGCGGTGATCGTGGCACTCGAAGCCGTACCGGAGACCCCTGTATGAGCATCTGAGAGGCCGCGGGTCTCGAGTAATGGGATCCAGCCGCTCATCGGGTCCCGCCACCGGACCCGAGCAGGGCCTGCAGCTCGGCGACCTGCCGTTGGAGGCCTCCGCAGACCTGCTCGCAGAGTCGCAGGACCGACTCGTCGGTGATGCGGCAGCGGACGCTGTTGCCCTGCTTCTCACGCGCCACGAGCCCGGCGCGCGCCAGGACGCCGACGTGCTTCGAGATGTTCTGCTGGCTCGCCTCCAGCCCCTGGGCCAGCTCCCCGATCGTCGCCTCGCCAGCCCGAAGCCGGTCGAGGATGCGGATGCGCATCGGCTCGCCGAGCACCCGGAAGCGCTCGGCGATCACCTCGGCGAGCGGCTCGGGAAGCGGATGCGGCATGGCCAACGGTGCCCTCCCGGGAACGGTCGCGGACTCTCCGCGAGCACAACTATCCAGGATGGTAGTTGTAGGTGGGTGACGCCGCCTCCCCCGCCGCCTCCGCCGGTACCGCGGAGGCGGGGGGGTCAACCGTCCCCCCCGGGTACGGGGTACTCGGCGCCGCACCACTCACAGTGCGTCTCGCCCTCGACCGGCGCCGGCGAGGCCGGGCGCTCGGGCGGCGTCGCCTGCGACGGTCGAGGAGGCGGTGTCGTGTCGAACTCCGCCCCGCACCACTCGCAGTGGGTGATGTCGCCCGGTCCCCCGGCCTCGCTCGCCCGCCCGTCGTCCATGGTGCCTCCTTCGCTCGTCGGCCTGACCCCAGTATCCCCCTCGCGGTTCGCCGGGGTCGGGGTTCGGCATCCCCCGCCGGACGTGCGTACCATACACAACTAGTCAACTGCCAAGTTGTGTAGTAGCATCCTGTCCGCAGTCGCCCTCAGAGGAGGGCGGTAGTGGTCCTGGAAGATGGAGGAGGGGGTTTCCCGATGAGCCGCATACGTCCCGCCACAACCGGGGAACGGGCCTGGACACTGGAGCGCGCGCTCTTCGCCCTCGCCGGAACGATCACCCTCGCGAGCGTCGCGCTCGCGGTGATGGTGAGCCCGTGGTTCCTGCTCGCCACGGCTGGGGCGGGTGTCAGCGAGTGGATGTTCGTCGTCGTCGGCGATTGCCCGGCCTCGCTCGTGCTGCGCCGGTTCACCCACCTGCGCGGGTGCACCCGATGATCGCGCTCGGTCCCGTCGGCCGCCTCGGGCGCTGGTCGGCCACCCGCGCACGGATCGTGTTCATCGCGTGGGCGGTGGTGGTCGTCGCTCTGGGCATTCTGGCGCCGCGCGTCGAGACCGCCCTCTCCGGGGCCGGCTGGGAGGACTCCGGCTCGCAGTCGGTGGCCGCACGTGACCTCATCCAGCGCGACTTCGCGGGCAACTCGAGCTCAGGGCTGACGGTGGTCGTGCACTCGGCGAGCCTGACGGTGGACGATCCGTCCTTCGCGGCCGCCATCTCGCGCGGCGAGTCCATCCTGCGCGCCGACCGGAGGGTCGCGTCGGTGACCCCGCCCCGGGCCGGCGAGACGATCTCCGCCGACGGCCACACCGCCATCGTCATGGCCGGCTCGACGGAGGATCCGATGGGCATGGTCCGGGCAGCCGACGATCTGAAGGGACCCCTCGGCAACGCGTCCACCGATCGGGTGAGCATCGATCTGACCGGGGCGTCGGGGATGTGGTCCGACTTCAACGCGGCCAACCGCGACGCGATGCTGCGCTCCGAACTCATCAGCTGGCCGGTCACCCTGGCGATCCTGGTGCTCGCCTTCGGTGCGCTGGTCGCCGCCGGCCTGCCGCTCCTCCTCACGATCCTCGGTCTCGTCTCATCGGCCGGGGCGCTCTTCCTCGCGTCCCAGATGTTCGAAGTCTCGATCTGGGCCATGAACTTCGCACTGATGTTCGCCCTCGCCCTGGGCATCGACTACGCCTTGTTCATCGTCGTGCGCTTCCGCGGCGCCCTCTTCGGCTCCAAGCGCCCCGTCGTCGACGCGGTCGCCGAGACCATGGATACCGCCGGGAAGGCCGTCCTCTTCTCCGGCATCACGGTCCTGATCTCGCTCTCGGCGGTGATGCTGGTGCCGAGCCCCGCATTCCGCTCCATGGCGCTCGGGATCATGATCTCCGTAGCGTTCATCCTGCTCGCCACGCTGACGCTGCTTCCGGCCGTGCTCGGCAGGCTCGGACCGAGGGTGGACCGGTTCGCGCTGCCGTGGGCGCACAGCGGGGAGCACCGCTCCGCCCGCTTCGCCGGCTGGGCCGAGCGGCTCTGGCGCCGGCCCGTGCTCTACGGGCTTCCCGCTCTCCTGGCGCTGCTGGCCCTCGCGATTCCCGTCATCGGCCTCACCACCGGGATGCCGTCCATCAAGGTCGTCCCCCCCGGCGACTCCTCGCGCCAGGGCTACGAGCGGGTCTCGGCGGCCTTCGGCCCGGGGGCCCCCGGCGCCCTGCAGCTCGTCGGGCCGGCCGCGGGAATGGGGAAGGCCGAGGCGGTCGCGGCGGCCGACCCGGGCATCGCCCGGGTGCTGCCGCCGCAGGCGGGCGGCGAGGGCATGGCGCTCGTGCAGGCCGTCCCCCGCACCGACCCGTCCGACCCGGCCACCGGGACGACCATCGACCGGCTGAGGGCCGGTCTGCCCTCCGGCGTTCTGGTCGGCGGGGCCGCGGCGGAGAACCACGACCTGGCCGCCGCCCTCACCACCGACACCCCGTTGGTGATCGGCGTGGTGCTCCTGCTCGGCTTCGTCCTGCTGATCGTCGCCCTCCAGGCCCCGGTGGTCGCCGCCATCGGGGTGCTCACGAGTCTGCTGGCCACCGGAGCGGCCTTCGGAGTTGCGCGGCTGATCTTCCAGGACGGCCACCTGTCGAGCCTGCTCGGCTTCGAGTCCCAGGGCTTCCTCGACGCGTGGGGGCCCGTGTTCTTCTTCGCGATGATCTTCGCGATCTCGATGGACTACACGGTGTTCCTCCTGTCCTCCGCGAAGGAGCACTGGGACCGCTCGCACGATGCGAAGGAGGCGGCGATCGGCGGGATGGCGCACTCGGGGCGGGTGATCCTCGCCGCGGGGGCGGTGATGGTCGCGGTGTTCTTCACGTTCGCCCTCTCGGGGCCGCTGCCCCCGAAGGAGATGGGTGTGATCCTCGGAGTCGCGGTGCTGCTCGACGCTCTGCTGGTCCGCCTGCTCCTGGTCCCGGTCGCGCTCCGGCTCGCTGGGCGCTGGGCCTGGTGGCGCCCCGCGTGGCTCCGCCGCGTCCTCCCCGAGGTCCGGTTCGGGCACTGATAACGACCGGGCCGACACCGGCGCCCGTGGACGACGAGCGATGAGCGGATCTGACACCACGCGGCGGGTGGACATCCGCCACGACGCCCCGGACGCGTACCGGGCGCTGGCGGCCCTCACCCGGGCGAGCACGCTCGAGCACGGGCTCACCGAGCTGGTGAAGGCGCGCGCCTCGCAGATCAACGGCTGCGCCTACTGCGTCGACCTCCACGCCGGGCGCGCTCGGCAGGCGGGCGAGCACGAGCGGCGTCTCCACGTGCTCGCGGTCTGGCGCGACGCGCCGTTCTTCACGGCGCGCGAGCGGGCGGCACTCGCCCTCACCGAGGCGCTCACGCTGATCGCCCACGGCCCGGTTCCCGAGGAGGTCTACGCGGATGCCGCCCGGCATTTCGGGGGCCCTGAGCTCAGCCGGCTCGTCATGGTGATCACGGCGATCAACGCCTGGAACCGGGTGATGGTCGCCGCCGGCGAGCAGCCGCCCCCGATCGAC
The DNA here is from genome assembly GCA_045403035.1 of Thermoleophilia bacterium. Classification (GTDB taxonomy): domain Bacteria; phylum Actinomycetota; class Thermoleophilia; order Miltoncostaeales; family Miltoncostaeaceae; genus CAVXDY01. Next base: position 3,848 of record JAXIPH010000034.1, read on the forward strand.
GAGTGACAGCCCCGAGCCTGCAGGGCCTGATCGCCACGGACGATCGCGAGCAGCCGGACGGGTGGGACACGCCCCCTCAGGCGGTGGTCGCAGCGATCGTCGAAGGCGACGGCCGCGGAGGTGCGCTTGATGTCCACCCAGCAGGCGCCTGGCCCGGGGGAGGGCAGGTCGCCGGTCTCGAGACCCTCACGGCCCAGCGCACGGGAACCCCATGGCGAAGGGGTACACTGCCGCCCGGCGGCCAGCCACGGCCGTCGTCGGCTACCGGGAGGCCCGTATGTGGTGGGGCATGGGATTTGTACTGGCGGTCATCTGGATCACGCTGCTGATCGTCCTCGGGGTGAGCACGCTGCGGAACGGCCACGTCGTTCTCTTCATCATCGGCATCATCTTTCCGCTGCTCTGGGTCTTCGGGGCCATCCTGCCCCCCACGCAGAAGGCACTCGAGCGCGGCGTCTGACTCCTGCGCCCAGTTGAGAGTCGTCGACCCGACTCTCAACTGGTAGCGCGCAGGCTCCCCCGTCCCGGCTCACGACCCCCGGGGCGGGACGAACCGGATCGTGGTCTTGGCGCCGAGGCGGCCCCGCTCCACCGAGACGAGACGGAGCGCCTGCGCCGCCAGCGCGGCCTCGCGCGCCTCGGCGTCGAGTGGCACGACGACCGCCTTCGCCCGGCCCGGGCGCACCGAGTAGGTCACGCTCCCGAGGGCCCGGGTGCCGCGGAACGTGAAGGCCCGAAGGCGCCCGGCGCAGGGACGCCGGAGCGCCGCCGGGCAGGCCAGCCGCACCCGCACGCCCCCGGCGCGCACGGCGGGCGGCGGGACGCTCATGCGCACGTTCGGGCCCTCATTGACGGCGCCGACCACGACCGCCGAGACCAGCTGGGGAAAGCGCGCGCTGATGAGGCAGCGCGGGAACGTGAGGCGGCCGCCGCCAAAGATGATCGTCTGGTCGACCAGGTCGAGGTCGAAGCTGTTGACCCCGGGACCACCGCTCGGGCAGGCGTCGACGAGCCCGTCGCGGAGCATGATCGCGTCGTCGCCCTCGCCGCCGAAGGTGGCGTCGTTGGTCCCGAGGCCGCCGATCAGCGTGTCGCCGCCCCCGAGCCCCTCCAGGCGGTCCGTCCCGCCGGCGCCGTCGAGGGTGTCGTCGTCCCCGCTTCCGATGAGGGTGTCGTCGCCGCCCGTGCCGATGACCTTCTCGACGTCCGGGCGCACGTTGTCCTGCTCGCCGCCGCTGCCGTCGTTGTTCACGCCGTCGAGGGTCACGGCGACGGGGGCGTGGGAGGCGTAGCTCACGGTGTCGATGCCAGAGCCCCCGGCGATGTCATCGGCCTCGCCGGCCCGGCCGGCGTCGATGGTGTCGTCGTCGGGGCCGCCGTCGATCGTGTTGACGCCGTCGGCGCCCAGGCGCCCGATCGTGATCTCGTCCTCGCCGGCGCCGGCGTTCACGATCGCCTCGAAGCCCTCGGTGCTGAACTCGTCGTCGCCGTCGA
>JAXIPH010000315.1:0-7094 GCA_045403035.1 Thermoleophilia bacterium
GGCTGGGTCGGCGCGATGAACGACCAGAGGATGTCGAAGCGGGTGACCTTTGCGTTCGTCGCCTTCACCATGTCGATCCGGCTCTGGATCTGGGACGCCGGTGCGATGGTCAGCACGTCGTCCTGGATCGCGGCGACTCCCCCCAGTCCGGTGGCGGGCAGCGCGAGCGCGACCCCGGCGGCCAGTGCGACGGCCGCGCCGGTGATCGTTCGGCGGGGTGCGCCTGCGTCGTTGTTCCTCAAGAGGTTTCCTCCATGGCTGGGGCCCGTGCGGGCGGCATGGTACCAACGCTTACGGGTCTTTCCGCTCTTCATCGGTCGATCGGGCGGCGTTCCTTACGGGTCCCTACCGCAGATCGTCGAAGAAAGCGCGCAAAAGCGACAGGGCATCGCCGGCCAGCACCCCTCCCTGCACCTCAACCCGGTGGAGGAGCCGCGGATCCTGCAACGGGTTGATCACCGTGCCCGCCGATCCGACCTTCTGATCCGGCGCGCCGAACACCAGCCGGGCCACGCGCGCCTGCTGGATGGCCCCCGCGCACATGGGGCACGGCTCGAGCGTGCAATAGATCACCGTGCCCAGCAGCCGCCACCCCCCGAGGGCGATCGCGGCGGCCCGCAAGGCCAGCACCTCGGCGTGGGCGGTGGGATCGGCGCGCAGCTCGCGCTCGTTGTGGGCCGAGCCCACGACCTCCCCCTCGCGCACCACCACGCAGCCCACGGGGACGTCGCCGTGCTCGGACGCGGCGGCCGCCTCCCCCAGAGCGAGCCGCATGAAGTGCTCATCGCGAGGGAAGACACGCCGCATGACGGGACAGTACCCCCACCCGCTACCGTGACGGGGTGATCGTCGAGTCGGTCAACGTGGGCCTGCCCCGCAGGGTCGCGCACGAGGGCCGCACGGTCACCACCGCGATCGACAAGGAGCCGGTGGCCGGTCGCGTCATGGTGCGGGCGACGAACCTCGACGGCGACCGCCAGGCCGACCTGCGGGTGCACGGGGGCGCCGACAAGGCGGTCTACCTCTACCCGGCCGAGCACTACCCGCACTGGCGCGAGACGCTCGCGCCCGCCGAGCTCGCCCCGGGCTGGTTCGGCGAGAACCTCACCACGCGCGGCGTGCTCGAGGACGACACCTGGATCGGCGACGTCTTCCGGGTCGGCGGGGCCCTGCTCGAGGTCAGCCAGCCGCGCGTGCCCTGCGCGAAGCTCGCGATGAAGGCGGGTGACCCCGCCTTCGGCGGGCCGTTCCTGCGCAGCGGCCGCAGCGGCTTCTATCTGCGCGTGCGCGAGGAGGGCGAGGTGGGCGCCGGCGACGATGTCGTCCGCGAGGGCCGCGGAGACGGCCGGATGAGCGTCCGCGAGATCGTGGCGCTTCTCGACGAGTCGGCGAGCGCCGACGACCTCGACCGCGCCGCGGCGCTCTCGGAGCTGGCCCTCGGCTGGCGCGAGCGGTTCGCCAACCGGGCCATCGCCCGGCGGCGGCTCACGGCGCGGCCGAGCAGGTGAGGGCACCTCCCGAGACGACCCCGCGCGAGCCGCCCCCGTCGAAGCCGTGGGACCGGTCGATGGCGACGTTGACGACCGAGCCGTCGGCGAGGCTCGCCCGGTAGCGCCGGTCTCCGACCGGCGTGATGTCGCCCGCGAGCGGCGAGGCGCACTGCGCCCGAAGGGCCTGTCCGACGATCGCGAGGTCGGCGTGACGGGCGGCCGGGGTGATCCTGGCGGCCGGCGGGGCGGCCGGACCCGGGCCGAGGATCGCGAGCAGGGCGACCAGGACAAGCCCGCAGACCCCGGCCAGCGCGAGGAACCCGGCGGCGGTGACCGACGCCCGCGACCCGCGCCACGGCGGTCCGCCGGGCGGCAGGGGAGCGGCGAAGCGGCCCGCGCGGCGGGGCGGGACGGCCGCGAGGAGCGGGGCGGCCGCGACGATCGCCGCGACGCCGATCTGGGACGCCTGGAGGCTCGCCAGACCGAGCATCCGCAGCGGCAGGCAGACCACTGTCCAGAGCGCCGCGAGCGCGAGCACCGCCAGCGCGCGCCGGCCGAAACCCCATGACACCCAGGTGCGCCGGGCGCGGGTCCAGGGCGGAAGGGCCAGGTAGGCGTCGACCCGGTGCCGGCGCCAGAGGGTCATGGCGGTGTCACCAACGGGGCGCCCGGCCGGGCCGAGCAGCGGCTCGAGCTGCTCCGCCACCTCCGCCTCGAGAACCTCCCGGCGGCGGAGCTGCGCCGCCGTGCGCTCGCGTCCCAGACGCTCGCGGCGAGCCGCGAGCCCGGGGAGGCGGTGGGTGCTCACGCCGGCTCCGCTCCCACCGCCAGCTCCACGATCTCCTCGGGGGAGTCCGAGAGCTGGATCAGGTCCATGTCGGAGCGGCCGATCAGGCCCTCCTCCAGCATCCGCGCCTGCACCCAGCGCACCAGGCCCGCCCAGTGGGCCGAGCCGCAGAGCACCACCGGGAAGCTGAGCGCCTTGCCCGTCTGGATCAGCGTGAGCGACTCGAACAGCTCGTCCATGGTGCCGAAGCCGCCCGGGAAGACGATGAAGGCCTCGGAGTACTTCACGAACATGGTCTTGCGAACGAAGAAGTAGCGGAACGCGATCGCCAGGTTGACGTACTCGTTCACGGCCTGCTCGTGGGGCAGCTCGATCGTGCAGCCCACCGACATGCCCCCGGCCTCGGACGCGCCGCGGTTGGCGGCCTCCATGATCCCCGGCCCGCCGCCGGTGATGACCGCGTAGCCGCGCTCGGCCAGCCGACGCCCCACCGCCAGCGCAAGGGCGTAGTGGGAGCTGTCGGATCCCAGCCGGGCGGAGCCGAACACCGACACCGCAGGACCCACCCGCGCGAGGGCGTCGAAGCCGTCCACGAACTCGCCCAGGATGCGCAGGGCGCGCCAGGGGTCGGTGTGGATGAACCCCGGATCCGTCGGCCGGGTGAGAAGGCTCGCGTCGGCGTGGTCGAGCGCCTCTCCGGCGGCCCCCCGCGAGCCCAGGCGCCCGCGGCGCTCCAGCCTCACCCGCGCGGCTCCGAGACCCGTCGCACCAGCGCGGCGAGAGGGATCCGGTTGGCGCGCCGGCTCCACTCCTCCGGCGTGCGGCGGGCGGGGTCGCGGCCGGAGGCCGGCTCGCCGAACGAGATCACGACCACCACGCGCTCCGGCTCGTCCACCCCGAGCGCCGCGTGCATGGCCTCCCGGTCGGCGACGCCGTTGGGGCAGGAGCCCACGCCGTCCGCCCAGGCGGCGAGCATCATGTTCTGGGCGGCGCGCCCGGCGTCGAAGTCGACCAGGCCGCCCCCGGGGGTCACCACGAGCGCCACCACCAGGCCGGCTCCGAGCACGTTGCCCGGGGCGTAGACGGCCCGCGCCACGGCGTGAAGCGCCGCCCCCTCGGGGATGACGAACCGGGTGGGCTGGCGGTTGCGCGCGCTTCCCGCGAGGCGGCCGGCGTCGAGGATCCGCTCCGACACCGCGTCGTCCACGGGCCGCCCCGTGTAGCGGCGCACGTCGCGCTTGCTGGTCACGGCGAGATGGACGTCCACGGCGGTGAGACTAGCTTGTCGGCCCGCCCCGGCATCCGGGCGATGGGGCTCGGCGCGGGGGTGCTCGTGGGGGTAGGTTTCTCCCACCTCCGGACGAGGAAGGGCGCGGCCGTCGACGAGCTGTTGAACACGACGATCAATGGCCTGGCAAGCGGCGGGATCTACGCGCTCGGAGCCATCGGCCTGACCCTGGTCTACGGCATCCTCAAGCTCGTCAACTTCGCCCACGGCGACTTCATGACCCTGGGCGGCTACGTGGCCTTCGCGGTCAACGTCAGCGCGGGCCTGCCGCTGATCGTGGCCTTTCTCGCCGCGCTGGCCGCGGTCGCGGCCCTGGGGGTGGTGCTCGAGCTGTCGGTGTGGGGACCCATGCGCCGGCGCGGGGCCGGGATCATGCAACTGCTGCTGCTGTCGATCGGGCTGGCCTTCGTGATCCGCAACCTGATCCTCTTCGATTGGACGGCCCGCAACCGTTCGCTCGACGTCGACCAGTTCCAGGCCTGGAACCCGTTCGCGGGCGTGATCATCTCGGCGATCCAGGTCACCGTCATCGTCACCGCGGCCGTCGTGCTGATCCTGGTGGCGGTGATGCTCAAGACGACGCTGATCGGCAAGACGATGCGAGCGCTGTCCGACAGCTTCGATCTCGCCGAGGTGTCGGGGGTCAACACGCGCCGCATCGTGATCTACACCTGGCTGCTGGCCGGTAGCCTGGCCGGCTTGGCCGGGGTGCTCGCCGCCATCTACACCACCCTCACCCCCAACACCGGCTGGTTCCTGCTGCTGCCCATCTTCGCCGCGGTGGTCCTCGGCGGGATCGGGAACGCCTACGGCGCGCTGGTCGGCGGCGTCACGCTCGGCCTTGTGCAGGAGTGGTCGACCATGATCATCCGCCCCACCTACAAGGAGGCGGTCGGCTTCCTCGTGCTGATCCTGGTGCTGCTGGCGCGCCCGCAGGGCGTGTTCGGCCAGGCGCGGACGGTCTAGGTGGATCCGCTCCTCGCCTTTGGGTTCTGGGCCTTCGTCCTCACGTTCGCGGGGATCTACGCGATCTTCGTGCTGGGCCTCCAGGTGGAGGTCGGCGACACCGGGCTCATCAACTTCGGCCATGTGGCGTTCATGGCCATCGGGGCGTACAGCATGGGCCTGATGATCACCAACGGGGTGAGCATCGGCATCGCCATCCCGCTCGCGGTGCTCGCCGCCGCGGTCGGCGGGCTCCTGCTCGGGCTGCCCACCCTGCGCCTGCGGGCCGACTACTTCGCCATCACCACGATCGCCGCCGGCGAGATCCTGCGCATCGCGATCGTCAACGAGCAGGGTACGACCGGCGGAACGCAGGGCCTTCGCAGCGCCAGCGGGCCCTGGCGCGACTTCAACAACGACGTCCTCGACTTCTTCGACGGCCTCGGGATGCAGCTCGACCGACGTGTGCCGCTGCTTGCGCTGGTGTGGCTGGCCGCCCTCATCGTGGGGGCGCTGCTCGTCTACCTCGGGCGCACGCCGTGGCGGCGGGCCCTGCGTGCCGTGCGCGAGAACGAGGACGCGGCGGCCGCGGCCGGCAAGCCGGTGTTCCGCTTCAAGCTCCAGGCGCTCGCGCTCGGCTCTGCCATCGCCGGCCTGGCCGGGGTCTTCTACACCCTGTTCTCCACCACCCTCTTCCCCGACAGCTTCGAGCCCATCTTCACCTTCGTCGGCTTCGCCATCCTCATCCTGGGAGGCATCGGCAGCTACTTCGGCGTGGCCGTGGGCTCTGTGGTGATCGGGTTCATCGTCTCGGGCACCCGCTTCCTGGATTTCCCGCTGGACGCCGACAAGGTGGCGGCCCTTCGCTTCGTGGTCATCGGGCTGCTGATCATGGCGATCATGGCCTTCCGGCCCCAGGGCCTCTTCGGCAAGAAGGAGGAGCTCTATCTCGACGCCTGAGGCCGCCGGGGCCCTGTTGGACGTGCGCGATCTGCGCGTGCGCTTCGGCGGCGTGCAGGCGGTGGACGGCACCACCTTCTCGGTGCGGCCCGGGTCGGTCACCGCGCTCATCGGGCCGAACGGGGCGGGGAAGACCACCGCCTTCAATCTCATCACCGGCTTCACCCGCGCCGACGGCGGGACCGTCAGGCTCGCCGGACGCGATGTGAGCGGGGAGAGCCCCGATGCGATCGCCCGACTCGGCATGGTCCGGACCTTCCAGCTCACCCGCGTGCTCGGGAAGATGACCGTGCTCGAGAACGCCATGCTGGCCGCCCCGGACCAGCCGGGTGAGCACCTCGCGACGGCCGTCTTCCGGCCGCGCCGGTGGCGCGTGCGGGAGGCCGAGGTGCGCGAGAAGGCCCTCGCGATGCTGCACGAGGTGGGCATCGAGGCCCAGGCCGAGGACTACGCGGCCACCCTGTCGGGCGGCCAGCGCAAGCTGCTCGAGCTCGCTCGGGCGCTCATGACCGACCCGACGCTGGTCCTGCTCGACGAGCCCATGGCCGGGGTGAATCCGGTCCTCGGCCGGCGTCTCCTGGACTACCTCCAGCGCCTGCGCGAGGAGCGCGGCATGACCGTGCTGTTCGTGGAGCACGACATGGATGTGGTGATGGGGGTCTCCGACGAGGTCGTGGTGATGGCCCAGGGTCGTGTGATCGCCGTGGGGACGCCCGAGGAGGTGCGCCGGGACCCCCGCGTCATCGACGCCTACCTGGGCGCCGAGCCGGCCGCCGCGTGAGCGACGCCCCGCCCACCACCCCCGTCCTTGCGGCCGAGGGCCTGGTCGGCGGCTACGTGGCGGAGGCCGACATCCTCCGCGGCTGCACCCTCAGGGTCGGCGCGGGGGAGATCGTGGTCGTCATCGGGCCCAACGGGGCCGGCAAGTCGACCCTGGCCAAGGCGATCTTCGGCCTGATCAAGCTGCGCGAGGGTCGGGTGATGCTGCGCGGCGAGGACGTCACCGGCCTGGCTCCCCACGAGATCACTCGGAAGGGCATGAGCTATGTGCCCCAGGTCTCGAACGTGTTCGGCTCGCTGACCGTCCAGGAGAACCTGGAGGTCGGCGGCGTGCTGCGTCGCGCCGCCGTCCGGACGCGGATGGACGCGATGCTGACCCTGTTCCCGCGGCTCGGCGAGCGCCGGCGCCAGCGCGCGGGCACGCTGTCTGGGGGCGAGCGCCAGATGCTCGCCATGGCGCGGGCGCTGATGCCCGAGCCCAGCGTCCTGCTGCTGGACGAGCCGTCGGCGGGCCTTGCGCCGCGCACCGTGGGCGACGTGTTGGAGACGGTCGCGAAGATCAACCGCTCGGGCGTCACGATCGTGATGATCGAGCAGAACGCGCGGCGCGCGCTGGCCCTCGCGGACCGAGGGTACGTGCTCGAGGGCGGGCAAAACCGCTTCGAGGGCGCGGGCGACGCCCTGCTCGGCGATCCCCAGGTAGCTGAGCTGTACCTGGGGGGAGGAGCCACGCGGGGGCGGCCGGGGCCGCCCCCGCGCGAGGCGACTACTCGACAGTAGCCGGGATCACCTCGTTGGTGGGCGTGAGCTTGCCGTCGGTGTAGCTCCAGGTGCTGTAGTTGGC
>JAXIPH010000111.1:0-10293 GCA_045403035.1 Thermoleophilia bacterium
CGGTGCTCGTGGACCCCCGCGACCCGGTCGCGCTCGCCGGCGCCATCGGCCGGGCGCTCGCGGACCCGCGCCCCCGGCCGGCGATGGACGACCTGGCCTGTGAGGCCGCGTTCGCCCGCGAGTGGGGGCTCTACGCGGGGCTACCGGCGGCGTGACGCGGGGCCTGGTCGTGTCGATCCACGACGTCGCGCCGTCCACCCTCGAGGAGGCGGCGCGATGGCGCGAGATCGTCTCCGGGCTGTCGCCCGGCCCGGTGAGCCTGCTGCTGGTTCCGCGCTACCGGGGCCACGACTCGTGGCGCTCGGGGCCGGCCCGGGCATGGGCGCGCGAGCGGGCCGCCGGGGGGGACGAGATCGTGCTCCACGGCTACACCCACCTGCGGCGGGGCGGTGGGAACGGAGCCGAGCTGGCCGGCAGACCGCCCGGCGGGGTGCGCTCGCTGATCGCCGAGGGCGCCCGCGAGCTGCGAATCGCCGGGCTCGAGCCGGGCGGCTTCATCGCTCCCGCCTACGCCCACCCGGCCTCCGCCGACGGCGGGTGCCGGGCCGCGGGCCTGCGGTGGTGGGCCACCCGCGGAGCGCTGCGCTCGGACGCGGGCCGCCGGCCGCTGCCCAGCCTGGGGCTGGGCGCCTCGACCGGCCTCCGCCGGGCCCTCTCGCCCGCCGTCGCACGGGGGGCGGTCGCGGCGCTCGCCGGCGCCCCCGTCGTGCGCCTCGACCTGCACCCCGCCGACCTGCATCACCGGCGGCTGGCCCGATCGGGGAGGGATCTGCTGAACCGCCTGCTGGACCAGGACCGCCGGCCGATCACGCACGCCGAGCTGTGGCCGCCGCCGTGCCCCGTCACGCGGGGGCGCGGCACGCGCGACCGCGCGGGAGGCGACGCACGGCCTTGGTGACGCCCGCCGAGCCGCGCACCTGGATCGTCACCGTCAGCGAGCGGCCGCAGGCGAGCTTCGGGGGCAGGGTGACCACCCTCGTGACCCGGGCGCCCGCACGGACCCGCGCGGAGCGCCGTGCCAGGACCCGCGGCCTGCCGGTCTGCCGGATCGTGACGGTCCAGGTCGACCGGGCCGACACGCTGACGCCGAACGCGATGCGAAGGCAGGCCCTCGCGCGCCCCGGGCAGCGCCCCGGCCGGGTGACGGCCAGCTTTCGCAGGAGGGGACGGCGGGAGAGGAGGCTTGCGGACTTGGCTCCGGCGGGGCCCTTCACGACCAGGGCACAGTTGTGGTTGGCGTCGCAGACGGTTCCGCGATACCACCATCTCTCCTGCGCCGCGGCACTGTCGCGGGCCTGCACCGGGGTCGGCTGGGCCGCGACCAGAGGGGTGTAGGCGACCCCGTCGCGGGAGTGCTCGAGTGTGAAGCTGGCGAGGCCGGCCACGTCGCCGCCGGCATGGGACACGTCCGTGCCGCCGAGGCTCACGGCGACGGATGAGGGCTCGCCCACAACCGCCAGGGAGGGGGCCGGCGGCGTGGTGTCGTATCGCCGGGCGAGAGCGACGGCGGCGTTGATGTCCACGATTCCGGCTCCGGTCTTCTGGTTCCAGCCGGTTCCGACGGTCTGGTGCGCCGATCGCCGCAGGACGTCGCCCGTCTGCTCCGCCGTCAGGCGGGTGTTGGCGCCGCGCACGAGCGCCGCCGCGCCCGCCACCAGCGGCGCGGCGAAGCTCGTGCCCTCGCCGTAGCCGTAGCGGCCGTCGGGATCCCCGATGGCCCCGAAAGAGGGGGTGCAGGCGTCGCCGTCGTCCCAGATCAGGTTCGTGTTCCCCGGGACGGTGGAGTAGACGCCGTCGCCGCAGCTCCCATCGCCGGCTCCGGGGGCGGCGATCGAGACGAAGTCGTTGAACGTGGAGAACGGGGCGGGGGAGCCCGCGGGCGTCGTCGCGCCCACGCTGAGGCCGCCGCTCCAGCCGCCGCGCGTCCCTCCGATCGCGGCGGCGGGATACTGGAGCTGATTGCGGTTCGAGCCGCCGTTGGCGTTGTTGCCGGCCGCCGCCACGACGAGCACATCGTGCTGGCGCGCGTAGTCGAGCGCGCTCGACTCGATCTCCGACAGGCCCGCACCGCCGAAGCTCAGGTTGAGGACGCGGGCCCCGTGATCGACCGCCCATACGATGCCCGCGGCGGCCGCCGCCGTGCTGATGTTCTCGTTGGTCGTGAGGCGCACCGGCAGGATCGGGGTGGCCCCGGCGACGCCGCGTCCGCCCTTGCCGTTCCCGTCGATCGCGCTGATCAGCCCCGCGATGAACGTGCCGTGGCCGACCGAGTCGCTCACGGTCGTGCCGCCGTTCTGGATGTCCACGCCCGCCCCGACCCGTCCGGCGAGATCCGGGTGGGTCACGTCCACGCCGCTGTCCAGCACCGCCACGGCGACGCTCGATCCGCCGCTCATCGCGGCCAGCCCGCCCGCCGCGTTCACGGCGGGGTAGGCCCAGTCGAAGGGTCGTCCGCTGTCGGGGTCGATGTCCTGGGCAGGCTCGGCGCTCAGATGCCGCGTGAGGACCGGCTCCAGGAAGTCCACGCGCCGGTCGCCGCGCAGCAGGCGGCGGAGGGCCGCCGGATCGTCGGTCGAGACCTCCATGCCGCCGATGCGTGGGATGGGATCGACCCGCCCGCCGGCGGACCGAATGCGCGCGGCGACGGCGCGGGCCTCCGCCGGAGAGCCCGTGCCCACCACGAGCCGGGCCTCGACGCTCGCAGGCGCGGCCCCCAACCGCGCCGCGGGGACGGCGAGGACGAGGACGACCCCAAGGGCGAGGAGGGCGCGGGCCATGAGACTCCCCGACAGACTAGGGGGGTCCCCACACAGGGCAAGCGAACCGGGCGTCGAGGTCGTCCCGGTCGTCGGTCCAGGCTCGCCAAGGCCGATCCGAGCCGGGGGCCCTTGCCGGAGCGGCCCCAGGTGCCGATAGGGAGGTGAAACGTCAGGAAGGGATTCCGGTGCGTTCACCCTCCCGCGTCAGCCTGCTGGCCCTCAGCGTCCTCGCCGTGACCGTGGTCGCCGCCCTCCCGGGGCCGGCGAGCGCCGCGCGCGCGTCGCTGGTCTACGACGAGCAGGAGGCGGTCCGCGCCCTCACGACCCCGGCGGGCCCGGGCATGCCGCTCTCCGGCGAGCGCGGCCTTCTGCGCCAGGACCCCGGACCGGGCGGGATCCTCGATCCCCAGGGGCGCGACGGGCAGTTCCGCGTCGCCAAGGTCTCCGCCAAGTCGCTGCTGCCGCTGTCGGCCGAGGGCATGGCCGGTGCAATCCGGGCGGAGATCGAGCACCCGAAGGTGCCGAACTCGTCCGGCCTGGTGAGCATCGACGAGATCGGCAACGCCTTCAACGACGGGCGCGTCAGGATCACCTACGCCTGGCACACCGTGCGCGGCACGCGCATCAGGGTGGCGTCGCACAACAAGCTGGTCATCACCAGGCACGGCTACAAGATCGTGCGCGGGCCCGCGCCGCTGCCCCACGTGGACCCCGACGGGCCCGCGAGCCGCCTCTCCCAGGCGCTCGAGCTGCTCTCGGGCATCCCCCACCCGAGCGGCGGCAACTACGCCGAGCGGGTGCACATCTACATCGCGCCGGCGTTCATGTCGTCGATCGCCCTGGGGCGCGGCCCGCACCACCACCTGGGCAACGACGGCAAGCCGCACAAGGCAACGTGGCGCGGCGTGATGCCGGCCCTCGCCCGGGCCGGGGGCGTGTGGCTCGAGATGTACCACTTCACCCACGCGGGCGGAGTGACCCCCGCGACGGCCGCCGAGTGGCGTTCCGCTCCCGGGGTCTTCTCCCGCTACCTCGCCCGCTTCCACGGGGACGGCGCGCGGCTGCACATGATGATGACCGAGGCACTCGCGCTGCCGCGGGGCGCCTCGGCGACCTGCGGCGAGCCGATGCCGTGCCAGTGGAAGCTCGCCGAGTCGACCGGCGCCGGGCGCACGATGCTGGCCAACGGTCCCGGCGGCTACCGCCTCGGATCCCAGGCCACGGCCTGGCGCGCCGAGTTCAACCGCGTGCTCGCTCCGTAACTCCGGGCGCTTCCTCTACAGTCCGCGCCGGAACGCTCATCCGCCGGCCCGGGCAGATCGAGGAGGCGCGTGGCCGCTCGGGAGATCATCGATGTCGAACCCGGGGAGGACACGGGCCGTCGGCAGCTGCCGGTGCTGCCTCCGGTCGAGCGCCTGCGCCCACCGCCGGCCGAGCCCCCCGGCCGGCGGCGGCCCGACCGCGCCCTCCTGGCCGTCGTGGGCCTGGCGCTGGCCTTCGCCGGGGTCTTCTCCCTGCTCTCGGTGCTGCGCTACCGCACCTTCTCGACCGGCCGCTTCGACCTCGGGAACATGGTCCAGGCGATCTGGAGCACGACGCAGGGGCGGTTCCTCGACACCACCGACGTCTCGGGCGTGCAGTTCAACCGCCTCGGGGCCCACGTGGACCCCGTCCTGGCCCTCTTCGCGCCGCTCTGGTGGGTCTGGTCGAGCCCCGAGATGCTCCTGGTGGCCCAGGCGCTGATCGTGGCCACGGGGGCGCTGCCGGCCTTCTGGCTGGGGCGCCGCTGGCTGGGTGACGACCGCCTGGCCGTGGCGGGCGCGGCGGTCTACCTGCTCTACCCGGCCCTGCAGAGCGCCACGCTCTTCGACTTCCACCCGGTGACGCTCGCGGCCCCGCTGCTGATGTTCTGCATCTGGGCGGCGGAGGAGGCTCGGTACGGGGTGCTCGCGGCCTGCGCCACCCTGGCGGCACTGACCCAGGAGCAGGTGGGCCTGATGCTGGTGGGGCTGGCGGTCTGGATGGCCTGGCGGCATCCGGGCCGGCGCCGTGCGGCGATCCTGCTCGGCGCGGGTGGGCTGGCGTGGGTGGTGATCGCCCTTACGGTGATCATGCCCGCCTTCGCCATCGACGGCTCCAACCCCCATCTCAGCCGCTACAACTCGCTGGGGGACAGCCCGCTCGACATCGCGCTCACCTTCGTGACGCGACCGTGGGACGCCATCGCGATCATCGCCACGCCCGGCCGGGTGGCCTACCTCGTGACGCTGCTCGTTCCGCTGCTGCTGCTGCCCCTGGCCGCGCCGGTCCTCGCCCTCGCGGCCGTCCCCCAGCTGCTCATCAACCTCTTCGCCAGCTCCGGCCCGGTCCAGACGGTGGACTACCACTACGGCGTCGTGCTGGTGCCGTTCCTGGTCGCGGCCACGCTCTTGGGCCTGGCGAACCTCCGCGACGGTGGGCGGGCGCCGCGGCTGGAGCCCTGGATCCGGCGCCCCGGGCTGGTGGCGGGAACCCTCGTCGGGGCCGTGCTGGTGGCCGGGGTGTTCCAGGGACCCCTGCCGCTGTGGGGGTGGCTCCCCGGAGGATACGGCGGCAGCGCCCTGCACCGGTTCAGCGACGACGACCAGGTGCGCGCGCTGCGCGAGGCGGTGGCGCTGATCCCCGCCGACGCGCGGGTCTCGGCCGCGAACGGCCCCGGGTCGCACCTCTCGGCCCGCCGGCGGATCCTGCTGTTCCCGAGGATCGGGAACTCCGACTACGTGCTGCTGGCCGACAACGAGCGCTTCCGCGAGATGGCGCGCGACCGCCCCACCCTGCGTCCGCCCGGCTACCGGTTCGCCGCCCTGCGCCTGGAGCAGAGCTCGCGCTGGGAGGCCATCTACGACCGCGTGGGGGTCACCCTCTACCGGCGGCTGCCGCGGGAGCCGCGCTCCTCGTAGTCGCGCTGGGCGGCCTCCACGGCCGCCGTCCGCTCGGTGCCGGTGCGCGCAGCCGAGGCCCGGGCCACCTCGTTCGAGGCCTCGATGCCCTCGAGCGAGCCCTGGAATCGCGGCATGACGTGGCGCGCCAGGAGCTCGTAGCTGCGCAGGACCTCCTCCCGCGGGGCCCACTCCGTGGCCGTCACCGCCAGGCACCCGAAGCCCCCCGAGCGCTCCTGGAGCCGCTCGATGGCCGCCACGGCGTCGTCGGGTGTTCCCACGATCCAGCTCCCCGCCTCGACCATCTGGTCGATGATGGCCTCGGGCGGCCCCGGAACGGGGCTCGGCCGGCCGGTGACGCCTTCGACGTAGTCGAGCAGGAAGCGCGCCGCGCCGGTCCGCGCATCGTCGAGGGCCTCCTGGCGGGTCTCGGCGAGGTGCATCGGCACCACCAGGCGCCAGTCCTCCCGCCGCACGGCGCGGCCGTTCTCCTCGGCCGACTCCTCGGCCAGGCGCCAGTGGGCCGCCAGGTCGATCGGCCCGCGCGGGCCCCGGGCGACGGTGAGGGAGAGGACACCTGCCCCGTGCCGCCCGGCGAGCACCATGCCGGCGGGCGACTCCATGCTCGTGACGGCGATGGGGGGGTGGGGCCGCTGATAGGGGCGCAGCTGGAGCACGGCGTCGCGCAACGTGAACCAGCTCCCCTCCACCGTGAGCGGCTCCGGGTCGCTCAGCAGCCGCACCACCACGTCGAGCGCCTCGGCCATCATCGGCCGCAGGCGGGAGGGCTCGATCCCCAGCATCCGGGCATCGGTGAGGTGCCCTCCCGGCCCGACGCCGAGGTTCACCCGGCCGCGGGTGAGGTGGTCCAGCAGCACGATGCGGTCGGCGACCATCAGGGGGTGGTGGTAGGGGAGGCTCACCACGCCGGTTCCGAGCCGGATGTGCCGGGTGCGCTCGGCCGCCACGCCCAGGAAGATCTCCGGCGAGGCGATCGTCTCCCAGCCGGTGCTGTGGTGCTCCCCGACCCAGGCCTCGTCGAAGCCCAGCTCGTCGAGCCTCACGATCAGCTCGAGATCGCGCTCCAGGGCGAGGGTGGGGTTCTCTCCGGGCTCGTGGTACGGCGCCATGAAGACGCCGAAGCGCATCCGCACGTGCCGAGTCTATTCGGTGCCTCGCGCGCGCCGGGCCATACTCCCCCCGGTGAGGCTCGCGACCCTCCTCGCCGGCGCCGGGCTCCTCGCCCTGGGCCCGGCCACGGCCATGGCGCCGCCGCTGCCCGGGGCGCCCGCCTGCCGGGTGCTGCCGGCGTCGAACGTCTGGAACAAGCCCGTGGACCGGCTGCCCGTGCTGCCGGGCTCGGATGGCCTGATCCGCTCGATCGGGCTGGGGGAGTCGCTCCACCCCGACTTCAGCGACCAGGGCCGCTATGGCATCCCGATCAACATCGTGCGCCGCGCCACCCCCCGCCGCGCCGTGCGCTTCACCTACGCCGCGGAGTCGGACCGCGTGCGGTACCCGATCCCGGCCAAGCCGCGGATCGAGGGCGGGAGCGACCGTCACCTCCTGCTGGTCGATCGCGACGCGTGCCGCCTCTATGAGCTCTTCGGCGCCCGCCGCGGGGCCGGCGGACGCTGGACGGCGGGATCCGGTGCGGTGTTCGACCTCGCCTCCGACCGGCTTCGCCCGGCCGGCTGGACCAGCGCGGACGCGGCCGGCCTCCCGATCCTGCCCGGGCTCGCCCGCTGGGACGAGGTCGCGGGCTCGGGCATCGACCACGCCCTGCGCTTCACGGCCCCGAGCACCCGGCGAGCGTACGTGTACCCGGCGCGTCACGCGGCATCCGACTCCTCCGACCCGGCGCTGCCGCCGATGGGCCTGCGCGTGCGCCTGCGGGCGTCGGTGTCCCTCGCGGGCCTGGGCCCGCAGGCCCGGGCCGTGGTCGTCGCCCTCAAGCGCTACGGGATGATCCTGGCCGACAACGGCTCGCCCTGGTACGTCACGGGCGCGCCGGACCGCCGTTGGAACGACGACGACCTGCACGAGCTGGGGCGGATCACCGGGCGCGACTTCGAGGTGGTGGACACCCGCCGGCTGCGCAACGGCCCCTGACACCGGGTCAGGGCACTACGGCGAGACCGTCTCCCCGTCGTCGGGCACGACCACGCGGTCGGCGAGGCCGGCCGCCGCGAGGCTGCCGCGCAGCTCGTCGCGCGTCTCCAGGCAGTGGTTGATGGCCTCGAGGTGCACGGCCACCACGCGGGCGCCGGGAGCCGACTCGGCGACCGCGATCACGTCGCCGGCCTCCATCGTGATCGTCCCGCCCTGGAGGAAGCGGGCGCCGCCGGCGTTCACCACGATCCAGCCGGGGTCGTGCACCTCGATCGCCGCGGCCACCTCGGGGCACCAGACCGTGTCGCCGGCCACGTAGACGGTCGGCTCGCCCTGGGCGGCCACCGCGAAGCCGCTCACCGGGCCCATGGCCTGGACGAGCGCGTCCTCGCGGCCGTGGCGCCCGCCGGTGCGCGAGATCGAGAGCCCCTCCCAGTCGACCGCGGCCCCGTCGGGCACCGCGCGCAGGTCCAGCCCGAGCTGCCCCAGGTCCGCCAGGTCCGGTGGCTGGCAGAACACCGGCAGGCCGCGGGGGAGGAGGGCCGTGACGCCCGCGGCGTCGATGTGATCCACGTGGGTGTGGGTCAGCAGGACCGCGTCGACGCCCTCGAGCGCCTCGTCGGGGCTCACCGGCAGCGGCACGAGCGGGTTGGGCCGCTCGGCGGGCGTTCCGCGCACGGGCGCCCGTGCACCGGGGGCGTCGAGCATGGGGTCGACCAGCAGGCGATGGCCCCCGATGTCGATCCACACCGTCGCGTGGCGGAGGAGCCTCACGGTCACGCCCGTGACCCTACCCGGAGGGGCCGGTCAGCAGCCCGCGTGCTTCATGTCGTCGATCCCGCGCCACCAGTCGCCCATGGAGAGCGAGGTCCACATCGGGCTCGCGACGCAGCCGGTCACGTGCCCCCGACCTGCCACGTGGCCGAACTCGTGCAGCAGGACGGTCTCGAGGTCCACCTGCCACGCGGTGGGGTAGGCGGGGCCGGCCTGCCAGGGCATCGTGCGGCCGACGACGATGTCGTCCTCGACGCCCGCCCGGCTCGCGACGACCATCCGGCACCGGCGCACGGTGACCACGCGCCGCACGACGCGGGACCGGTCGGCGCGGCCGATCCGGACCCGCTTCACGACCCGGGCGCGCCCGCATCGGCGGGTGCGGGTGGCGCGGCGGGGAAGGCTGGTGGTCTCGGCCCCGGCGCCGTTGATCGTGGTGCTCCCGAAGCCGACGACGTTCTTGCCGTCGCCCGACACGGGGGCCGCCGAGGTCGTGCCGAGGAAGGTCAGGCCCCACCGGAAGCCGCTGCGCGCGGCGAGGTCCACGAACCGATCGGCCGGGACCCCCGCCGGCAGTCCGGCCAGGCTCACCAGGAAGCCGCCGGAGCCCTGCGCCCCGACACTCGCCGGGATCGGGCTGGTGTCCTCGGTGACCGGAGCGGCCGGGGGGCCGCCGGAGGCCGTCACGGCCTCCTGGGCGGCCACCTCGAGGGCGTGGGTGGTGACGCCCGATGGGGCCTGCGGGCCGGCCGCGCTCTCGGCCGGAGGACCGGCGTGGACGGCGAGGGCGAGGCAGAGGGCGCCGGCCGCCGCGACGACCAGGGCGGCGAGGACCAGGCGCATCGCGCTCCGCCGCGAGGCGGCCACCCGGTCCTCCGTCGTGCCCGTGCCCGTCATCCGCGATCCCCGTCCCTGGGTCACAAAATGTCCCCGAGGACGATCCCGCAGTCGCGCGCCGCGACGACGACGCCCTCGGCTAGCCCGAAGGTCGAGGTCGGAGGGAGGGAACCCCTACGGCGGTCCAGGCCCCGAGCGTCGGCTCAGCTCGCCACGGCGGCGAGAGCCACGCCCGGCAGCTCGTACCCCGGGCCGGCGGCGAAGGGTGCGAACGCCTCCCCGAGATGTCCGGCGAGGGCGCCGCGCTCGCGCTCGGACAGCCCGCGAATGACGAGCGCGGCGGGGCCCGCCGTGTCCCCGGCGAAGCGCAGGTAGTGGTCCTGGTCGCCGAAGGTGAACAGGACCGGCACCTCCGCCGTACTCACCGACGTGAAGCCGGCGCCCTCCAGCAGCCCCCGCGTCGCCTCCGCGCTCCCCATGCTGAACGGGTTGGGCGAGCCGGGCTCCTGCGGGGGCATGTGCCCTCGCTCGACGAGCGCCTGGGCGAGGATCGTGAGCCAGGGGTTCATCTCGGGCGGCCCCCAGACCGCGAGGACGACGCGCCCACCGGCGCGCAGCACCCGGCGCGTCTCTGCGAGGGCGGCCGCGGGATCCGCCATGAGCATGAAGCCGAAACGGCAGATCACGCGGTCGACCGCGGCGTCCTCCAACGGGATCCGCTCCGCGTCCACCACGCGGTGGTCCACCCCCTCGAGGCTGAGCTCGGCGGCGCGCCTTCGGGCCACGTCGACCATCGCCGCCGAGAGGTCGGTGGAGATCAGGCGGCCGTGAGGCCCCGCGATCGCCACCGCCTCGAACCCGGTGTCCCCGGCGCCGGCCGCGAGCTCGAGGAC
>JAXIPH010000174.1:0-4707 GCA_045403035.1 Thermoleophilia bacterium
TCGGAAGCGCAGTGGCGAGGTTGATCGCGACGTCGCAGCCGGCGAGCCCCTGGCGCAGCGACGCCTGGTCGAAGAGGTCGGCCGCTGCCAACTCGGCGCCGCAAGCCGCAGCCAGCCGGGCCGCCTCGGGCCTTCGCACCAGGGCTCGGACGCGGTAGCCGGATGCGACCAGGCGCGGCACCAGATGGCGGCCATAGACGCCGGTGGCGCCTAGCACTGCGATCGACTCGCTCATCCCGGCATTTCTCGGGAGAGCCGCCGGCGGACCTCGGCTTCGGAGAGGCCGTCGATCTCGAGGATCTTGCGGGGGGAGGTCTTCCCCGCGACGACCACGGCGCACGCCCGGGGAATACCGAGCGCGAGAGCGACGATCGTCTCGATCGCCGCGTTCGCCTTGCCGCGCTCGGCGGGAGCCGTCACCCGCACCTTCAGCGTCTCGCCCAACCACCCGGCCACGCAATCGCGCGAAGATCCGGGAATCGCCTTGATCTGGATCTTGATCGACAAGCCGAGGCCCCGATCAGGTGCCGCGCATGTAGCCGTTCGAGAGCGCGTCGGCGTATTCGTTCCACTTCGAGCCGTCGTGCGCGCGGATCCAGCGCAGCTTCACGTTCGGATGCGCGTTCGCGAGCTGCCACAGGCGCTTGACCTGCTCGAGGTTCGCGATCGCGCCCCCTTTGCGCCGCCAGCCGCGCCGCTCCCAGCCCGCCGCCCACTCGTTCACCGTCTTCACGCAGATCTGGCTGTCCGAGTACATGATGACGTCGGCGTCGACCGGAAGCAGCTCGTAGGCCGCGATCAGCGCGGCGAGCTCCATGCGGTTGTTGGTGGTGGCGGGATCGCGGCCGGAGCGCTCGGCGCGGATCGCGTCGTCCTCCACCCACACGACGCCCCAGCCGCCCGGGCCCGGATTGCCCTCGCACGAGCCGTCGGTGAACACGCCGCTCTTCGGCCCCGCGCTGTAGCGCGTGAGCACTTCTTCGGGCGAGAGCAGGTGGTTCGGCACGGGCGCGGAAGATAGCCGCGCGCCGGCTCAGCGGTCTGCGCCGGTCGAGCGCAGCGCGAGCGGCGCGACACCTGAGCGATCGCGCCCGCAGGCGCGATTGCTCAGAACTCGATGTCGAGCCCGAGAATCGGCGCGAGCGATCGCGTGGCGACGTCGTCGAGCTGCGCGCCGAGTCGGTCGCCCAGCGCGAAGCCCGTCAGGCGATAGCCCGCGGTGAGGCCGACGTTCCCGGCGAGCGGGAGCGCGGCACCCCCTTGCAACCCGTACCCCGCCGAGCGCCGGCCGACCGAGTACCCCTCACCCGCCGCCCAGAATCGGAACCCGGACCAACCCGTATCGGCCCGCCCGCCACTCACGGGCGGCCGCCACAGCAGCGTGTCGGATCCCGTCGCGGTGGCCGGCAGCGCGATCGCCGCGGTGAGCAGAACCAGGGTGGCGGTGAATCGAGCGATGCGGGAAGTCATGCGGCGGCTCCGGCCTCGCCCACCGAGGTGCTGGATGGATCGTCCCCGGGCGCGCCGCGGAGTGTGACGGACGTCACAAATGCGCGCGCGCTACCGGTGAGTTGCCGCTCCGCTGCCGTCGGCCGAGGGTCCAGCCGCGGCGCGGTAGTCGGCCCGGAACGCCTCGGAGAACTCCTTGAAGCCCCCCTCGAGGATCGCCCGGCGCGCGTCGCCGACCAGCCGCTGGTAGAAGCGCACGTTGTGCACCGAGGCGAGGATCGCCGACAGGATCTCGTTCGCGGCGAACAGGTGGTGCAGGTAGGCGCGCGTGAAGCCGGCCGCGCAGGTCGCGCAGTCGCAGGTCGGGTCGATCGGGTAGCCGTCGCGCCGGTAGCGGCGGTTGGTGAGGCGCACGCGGCCGCGCCGCGTGAATACGGTCGCGCTGCGCGCGTAGCGGGTCGGGATCACGCAGTCGAACATGTCGATGCCGAGCCCGATCGCCGCGAGCACGTCCTCGGGAAGGCCGACGCCCATCAAATAACGCGGCTTGTCCGGGGGCAAGAGCGGCACGGTCCACCCCGTCACCTGCACGAGCAGATCGTGCCCCTCGCCCACAGAGACGCCGCCGATCGCGACGCCGGGCAGGTCCATCGCCACGACGGCCTGCGCGCAGCTCTCGCGCAGGTGGCGGTAGGTGCTGCCCTGCACGATCCCGAACAGCGCCTGGTCCGGCCGGGTGTGAGCCGCGATGCACCGCTCCGCCCATCGGTGCGTGCGCCTCATCGCGACGGCCACATCGGCGGCAGGCAGCGTGGCGTCGACCAGCTGGTCGAATGCCATCGCGATGTCGCTTCCGAGGGCTTCCTGGATCTCGACTGCTCGCTCCGGGGTAAGGCGCTGCGACGATCCATCGAGGTGGCTTGCGAAGGTCACCCCGTCGTCGTCCACCCGGCTGAGATGGGCGAGGCTGAACACCTGGAAGCCGCCGGAATCGGTGAGGATTGGCCCATCCCAGCCCATGAACCGATGCAGGCCGCCCAGGCGGGCGATGCGCTCATGCCCAGGCCGCAGCGAGAGGTGGTAGGTGTTCGCCAAGATGACCTGGACGCCCGCGGTTCGAAGGTCGCCGGGCGTCAGGGCCTTGACCGTGGCCTGGGTGCCCACCGGCATGAACTGCGGGGTGTCGATCACGCCATGTGTGGAGGTCAGTGTGCCGCGGCGGGCCAGGCCGATCCGGGCCGCGCGGGAGGTGAAGGCAACGGGCGAGGCCATGGCGGCAGCCTACGCGATGAACATGGCGTCGCCGAAGCTGAAGAACCGATACCCCTCAGCCAAGGCGGCGCGATAGGCGTCCAGCAACGTGTCGCGTGCCTCGAAGACGCTCGCCTCCGGCATCCCGGCCTGGACGAAGGCGGTGACGAGCAGCAGCAGCGAGCTGCGCGGCAGGTGGAAGTTGGTGATCATCGCGTCCACCGCTGCGAACGGATGGGGCGGGGTGATGTATAGGTCCGTCCAGCCGCTCATCGCGGCGTCGCGAGCCGCGGTCTCGAGGACCCTGACGCTGGTCGTGCCGACGGCGACCACCCGCCCACCGCTGCGCCGGGTCTCGCGCAGGACGGCACTCGACCTGCTCGAGATCTCGTACCACTCGCGATGGATGCGGTGCTCGTCGACGAACTCTCCTTCCAGCGGGCGGAACGTGTCGAGTCCGACGTGCAGCGTCGCGCTCATGAGCCGGATGCCGGCGCCGGCCAGGGAGCGGAGCAGCTCCTTGGTGAAATGGAGGCCCGCCGTCGGCGCGGCCGCGGAACCGGGAGGGCGGGCGTACACCGTCTGGTACCGATCGGCTGGTGTGGAGCGGTCGCGGATGTAGGGCGGCAAGGGCGTGTCGCCCGCGGCGGCCATCACTGCGGTGGGGTCACGCTGGAAGCGCACGGCCCGCGTTCCACCGCCGAGCCCCTCCCCGACCTCGACGCGATCTCCGCTCCGGAGGGTCACCGTGGCACCGGTCCGGATCTTGCGGGACGGCCGTACAAGCGCCTCCCAGCGATCAACCTCGTCGCCCAGGGGGCGCAGGAGCAGGATCTCGGCCGGTTCGCCGCCAGACCGGACACCCACCAGCCGCGCCGGGATGACGCGCGAGTCATTGACGACGAGCAGATCACCGGGGCGCAGCAAGGCTCCGACGTCGTGGAAGGTCGAATGCGTGATCGCGGGATGGCCTGCCGTGGACGCCGCGCGGTCCAGGACGAGCAACCGCGCCGCATCGCGCGGCTCGGCAGGAACCTGGGCAATTGCTGCCGGCGGCAGGTCGTAGTCGAAGTCGTCGACCCGCAGGCGGGCCTGAGGCTGCTCGGGGGTCATCGGCCCGGACAGCGTAGCGCCCGGCCGGATGGCCCGGCCGGGCGCCGTGGCTCGGGGCCGGTGTTACTTGACCAGGGTGTTGAGCCAATCCTGGGCGAAGAAGATGAGGAAGGCCGCAGAGACGATCCACATCAGCCAGTGGATCTCGCTCGTCTTGGAGCGGACAACCTTGATGACCACCCAGGTGATGAAGCCGGCACCGATGCCGACCGTGATGTCATATGTGAGCGGCATCAGGATCATCGTCAGCAGCGCCGGGAGGCCCTCCTCCACGTCACCGACCGGGATGTCCTTGACCAGGGTGAACATCAGGTAGCCGACGAGCACCAGCGCCGGCGCCGTTGCCGCCGCCGGCACGATCAGGGCGACCGGCGAGAGCAGGATGGCGAGCAGGAAGAGGACACCGGTCACCACCGAGGTGAACCCGGTCCGGCCCCCATCCGCGACGCCTGCCGCGCTCTCGATGTAGGTCGTGTTCGAGCTGATGCCCGCGGCCCCACCCGCGACGGCCGCCAGCGAGTCGACGAGCAGCACGCGCCCGACCCCCGGCACGGAGCCATCCTCGCGGGCCAGTCCCGCCTCGGCGGCCACGCCCGTCACCGTCCCCATCGTGTCGAAGAAGTCGGTGAGCATGATCGCGAAGATCACGAGTAGCGCGGTCAGCAGGGGCAGGTTGTCGAAGACCTCGAAGAGGTTGAACTGCCCGAGCGTGTCGAAGCTCGGCGCCACGAGGAGGTCGGCGGTGGGAGGGATCTTTGCCACGCCCACCACCAGGGCGAGGGCGGTAGTCAGCAGGATGCTGATCACCAGGGCCGCCTTGATGCGCATGACGTACAGAACCACCGTGATGAGGAGACCCGCCAGGAAGACCCACTGGGCGGGCTCGGTCGGGAA